>JACCVM010000036.1 GCA_013698135.1 Euzebyaceae bacterium
ACGCACCAGTGGTCGCCGCGATGCCGACGTTGCGCCCGGCCGGGATTCCGACGTTGCGTCCGAGCACCACCACCGTCGCTCCGTCCACGCGCACGTCGGCGGCGCCGTTGACCACCACGACGATCTCAACGTTGACGTCTCGCTGGGCGCTGACCGAGGAGACGGCGCGGCGCAGCTCGACCGGCCGGTCCCCCACGGTCAGCAACACGCAGGAGAACGAGAGCGCAGACGGTGACACGAGCGCAGGCTACGCGAGCAAGCTGGTCGGCTGCCCAGCGCTCAAGTAGCGAAGCGGTAGCGCACCAAGCCAGCGCTCAAGTAGCGAACCGGTAGCGCACTGAATCAGCGCCCCGCCTGCCGCCGCAGGCGGCGCTGCTGGCGCCGCGCAAGGCGGCGTTCCCGGTGTCGCTGGCGCCGGCGTCGCCAGCGGCGCCGCTGCTGGCGCTGCTGGCGCGGCGGCCGGTTGCGGGGCCTACCCACCCATTCGCGGTACTGGGCCAGCACCTCGTCCGGTGTGCCGTCGGCGGCCAGCTCGCCCGCGCACAGCCACAGCACCCGGGTGCAGGTGCGCTGGATCTCGCTGAGCCGGTGACTGACGATGAAGACCGTGCCGGCGTGGGCCTGCAGCGTGCGGATGCGCTCCTCGCTGCGCTCACGGAAGTCGGCGTCCCCCACGGCCAGCGCCTCGTCGATCAGCAGGATGTCGGGCTGGATGGACGTCGCGATGGCGAAGTGCAACCGCGCCTTCATGCCCGACGAGTAGGTTCGCATCGGCAGGTCGATGGAGCCTTCCAGGCCGCTGAACTCGACAACCTCGTCGAACTGCTCCTCGACCTGTTCCTGGCTCGCGCCCAGCGCGAGCAGGCCCAGCTCGACGTTTCGCCGCCCGGACAGCAGCGGCTGCAGCGCCGCCCCAACGCCGAGGATCACGGGCTGGCTGCGGGCGTAGACGGCACCGTCCGTGCACGGCAGCAGACCGGCCATCGCCTGCAGCAGGGTGCTCTTGCCGGAGCCGTTCGCCCCGATGACGCCGATCACCTCGCCGGCGCGGGCCTCGAACGACACGCCCTTGACGGCCCTGATCGCGCGCGCGGCGCGCAGTTTGCCGCGACTGCTCACCAGCTCCCGCAGACCCGCCCGGCGGTCCTCGTAGACCCGGTAGGTGACGTGGGCGTCCTGCGCCACCAACGTCAGAGCTGGGTCAAGTGCGGGTTGCTGGTCGGCGACGACCTGCCGGGTATCAGCCACGCCCGTAGTCCCGCTCACCGGCCCGGAACACGAAGAACCCAGTGACCAGAGCGAAGATCGCCCAGCCGCCAGCACTCAGCCACAGCACGCCGTTGAGGGTTCCCTCCAGGATGATCCCTCGGCCCGTCGAGATCATGGCGTACACGGGGTTGAGCTGGAACCACACCAGCGTCTCGGCTGACACGTAGCGCGTGGCCAGGAACAGTACGCCGGACATGTAGAACAGCAGCCGAAACACGAAGGGCAAGACGTTCTGCATGTCGGGGAAGCGGTCGGTCATCCGCGCCGTGATGAACGCCATCCCGATGTTGAACACGGTCTGGACGGCGAATAGCGCAACCAGCAGCAGCCACGTCCAGTGCAGCGACTCCCCGGTGGCCAGCGCGATGCCGATCATCACCGCGGCGGCGGGCAGGAAGCTCAGTCCGTGCGCCAGCACCGTGGCCAAGGGCAGGACGGCTCGCGGGAACTGGATCGAGCGGATGAGGCCCTGGTTCTTCAGCAGCGACTTGGCGCCGGCCATGATCGAACGCTGGGTGTAGTGGAACAGAAAGACACCGACGGCCAGGAAGGCCAGGAAGTTGTCGACCCCCCGGTCAGTGCCGATGATCACGCCGAAGACCAGGTAGTACACGCCCATCTGCAGCAACGGGTTGAGCACCAGCCACACGTTGCCCAGGGCGGTGTTCATATGCTGGGAGCGCACCTCGCCAACCGCGATGGCGATGGCGAACTGGCGGCGGCCCCACAGGGCTCGCAGATAATCCGCTGAGCTCGGCGTGTCCCCGAGCCGTTCTAGCGTCGCCTGTGCCGCCATACCCACCGTTTCGGTCGCCCTTCCGGTCGCGTCCCTGCGCCAGGGGAAGCTCGCCAACACGGGGGCCAGCCTAGCCGACGTCGCTGGTCACACCCCCTGTCCACCTTGCCCCCGAGGCGAGGGCATATCGCTGCAGATATCTCAAGATTACCCTCAGCAATACCGACACCCTTACCAATGCGACTCGCCCTGCGAACCACCCTCGCCCTCGCCCTCACACTCGCCGTTTCATTGCTGGGCGCCGCCACACCGGCGCACGCCGCACAGTTGCGTCACCTGTGGACGGGCCGGGTCACCCACGTGGCCGACGGCGACACGTTCGACGTCGACATCGACGGTGACCGCAGCAGCAAGGTCTTCCGCGTGCGGATGACCGGCATCCAGACGATGGAGGCCGGGCAGTGCCACTCCATAGCCGCTGAGAAGAGCCTGCGCCGGCTCATCGAGGGCAAGGTGGTGCGGCTGGCCGCGGTCGACGCCGACAGCCGGGCGACCCGCGACCGGCTGCTGCGCTACGTGACGGTCCGCCGTGACGGCCGCTGGGTCGACGTCAACCGTGAGCAGATCCGGCGCGGTCACGCGCTGTGGCACGACACCCCGACCGAGACCACCAAGCTCGCGCGCTACTTCCTCGACGCGGTACGCGCCGCGGATAGCGGCCAGCGGCTGTGGGACGACGAGCGCTGCGCAGCCGGGCCGCAGGCCGAGGCCATCATCCGGATGTGGGTGCAGTGGGACGCCCCTGGCAACGACCTGCTCAACGTCAACGGCGAATGGGTGAAGATCCAGAACCTCGGGATCACCGCGCTGGACCTCAGCGGCTGGTGGCTGCGCGACTACACGCTCAAGCGTTATCCGTTCCCCGCCGGCACCACCGTCGCGCCGGGCGAGACTCTGACGGTGCACGTCGGCGTGGGGTCCAACACCACGGTGCGCCGCTACCTGGGACGCAGCACCGCCCTGTTTCTCAACCCCGACGCGTCCGCCGGGGCCATCGGCGACGCCATCTATCTGTTCGATCCCGACGGCGACATGCGTGCGCACTTCACCTACCCCTGCGTCCTGCACTGCCCCGATCCCTTCCAGGGTGCGGTCGACATCGGGCAGGTCATGTACGACCCAGAGGGCAACGAAAGCGACCGGCCGAACGACGAGTGGCTGGAGATCGTCAACCGCTCAGCGGTTCCGGCTGATCTCTACGGCTCCCTGCTGACCATCGGCGGCGACACGTATGTCTTCGGTGCCAACGACGTCCTGGGGCCCTACCAGGTTATGCGCCTGCGCATGGGCAAGGGCGGCGACTCCGGCCTGACCAGGTACTGGGGTAACGAGGCCGCCATCCTGCGCAACAGCGGAGAGACGGTCGAGCTGCGGACCTTCGACCTGATTCGCATCGACTGCCGCTCCTGGGGCAGCGGCTCCTGCTGACGTCCCCTTCAGCGCAAGCGGCTCGACGACAGCACGCTGAGCAGGTGTCCCACGGCCACGACACCAGCCAGCGGCACCACCACGGCGACCAGCACCCGGGTCGCCTGCAGGCCGCCGGCGAACGCGTCACCGACCGCGGCGACGCCCAACAGCAGCGACAGCTCCACGGCACCGATCGCGCGGTGGAAGCGCAACCGTGAGGCGACGCTGCGCGCGCGGCGCACTCCCGCCGTCCTCGGGACCGCGGCGGCATCGGTGACCAGTGGCAACCCGGCGCTGGCGCGGGCCATGCCCACCAGGTCGGTCTCTGCCTTGTTGAGCAGGACGAACACCGCCCCAAGCAGACCCAGCAGCGTCCAGCCGGCCGGATGCCCGGCGTCCGCCCGTAGACCGATCGCGCCCAGAAGCGCCGCCTCCACGACGTAGTGACCGAGGCGGTCCAGGTACACCCCGGCGGGGCCGGTGGTGCCCCGCCAGCGCGCCACCTCACCGTCGCAGCAGTCCAGCAGCAGGTACACCTGGATCCCGGCGGCCGCCAGCAGCGCAGCCCACAGCGTCGGCACGGTCGCCACCGCCGCGGCGCCCAGCCCGGTGAGGATCATCAGCCCCGTCAGCGTGTTGGCGGACACCGGCGTGCCCACCAGGAAGCGCGTGGCGTGTAGCGACAGCCGGCGCATGTACAGCTTGCCGGCCCAGTGCTCGGCGCTGGCCCTTCCGGTCAGCGACGGCGGCTGAGCGACCGCACGCAGCTCAGCGAGCGAAGGTCTCAACGAACGCGTCGACGCGCTTGCGCATCTGCTCGGCGTCCAGGTCCAGGTGCTCGAGGATCGTGTAGCGGTCCGGCCGGGTCGAAGGGGCCTC
>JACCVM010000059.1 GCA_013698135.1 Euzebyaceae bacterium
AACCCGTGCGGCCCGGTTCATCGACGATCGGCTCGACCTTCGTCGAGCTCGTGCGCCTCACCGTGGTCGTCCTGGCCACCGGCGCCGCCTTCAGCCTGGGCCCGCGGGTGGAGGGGTCCAGCCTGCTGGTCACGCTGCTCGGGGCCGGCATCGGCTACGTCGTGGGCGGGATCGCTGGGCGCTTTGTCCTTGGACGCATCGACGCTGCGGAGCGCCGGTTGCGGTCGGTGTCCTCCCATGAGCTGCTGGCCTCCATTCTCGGCGCCATCCTCGGTCTGGTGACGGCGGCCGCGCTGACCTGGCCGCTGCTGCTGTTCGGACCGAAGCTGTTCACCGTTGCGATCGCCGTCTTGGTCGCGCTGGTCCTGGCAGCCTTCGGCATCCGCGTCGGCGCCGCGCGCGGCGGCGACTTGATGCGTTCGCTTGGGGTCACCGGCCGGCTCGACGTGACGTCGCCGAGCGGAGGCGCCCGCACCAAGCTGGTTGACACCTCCGCCCTCATCGACGGGCGCCTGGTCGACGTCTGCCGTGCCGGCTTCCTTGACGGCACCCTGGTGGTCCCGCAGTTCGTGCTGTACGAGTTGCAGGGTCTGGCCGACGCCGGTGACGACGAGCGCCGCGGCCGCGGGCGGCGCGGCTTGGATGTGCTCGGGGCCCTGCAGCGCTCCTCTGGCGTCGCCCTGGAGGTCAGCGACCGCGACTATGTGGAGATCGAAGCGGTGGACGCCAAGCTGGTCGCGATGGCCCGTGACCACAAGGCCGGCCTGCTCACCGTGGACGGCAACCTGGGGCGGGTCGCCGAGGTCCAGGGCGTCAAGGTGCTCAACCTGCATCAGCTCGCCGAACACCTACGCCCACCGGTGCTGCCGGGCAACCGGCTGGAGGTTCGCATCCTCAAGCCCGGCCGCGAGCGCAACCAGGGCGTCGGCTACTTGTCGGATGGCACGATGGTCGTGGTGGAGGGCGGCCGCGACCGCCAGGGCGTGGAGGTGACGGTAGAGGTGACCAGCATCCTGTCCAACCCGAACGGGCGGATGGTCTTCGCCACGGCGGTCAACGCCCCGGAGCCCACCAGGCTTACCCCGCCCAGCGAGGCTGCGTGACCACCACCGCCATCTTGGTGGCCGCGGGAGCCGGCGAACGGCTCGGTACGGGGCGGCCGAAGGCGCTGGTCGAGCTCGGAGGCGAACCGCTGCTGGTGCACGCCGCCAGGGCCTTGCGGGCAGCCACCAGTATCGACCACCTGGTGGTGGTTGTGCCGATGGGTGTCGAGGCGACGCCGGCTGCGGCGCTGCTGAACTCCGCCGGCTGGCCGGATGCCGCGCTGTGCGAAGGTGGCCCGACTCGGCAGAGCTCGGTGTCGGCGGGACTGTCTGCCTGCCCGCCGGACAGCCGCGTCATCGCCGTCCACGACGCCGCCCGCCCGCTGGTCTCGCCGCGCCTGATCGACCGGACCCTCGCCTCCCTCACCGCCGGCTGGGACGCGGTCGCCCCAGGACTGGTCGTCGCCGACACGCTGAAGCTGGTCGACTCCACCCGCCAGGTCGTCCTGCGCACCGTCGACCGCCGCGGGGTGTGGGCGGTGCAGACCCCTCAGGTGTTCGGTCGCGTCACGCTGGACCGGGTGCACGCACGCATCGCTTCGTCGGCCGACGCCGCCACGGATGACCTGTCGCTGGTCGAGCGCGCCGGAGGCCGCGTGCGCCTCATCGAGGGCGAGCGCAGCAACATCAAGGTCACCTTTCCTGAGGACCTTGCCTTCGCCGAACGGCTGCTGGCAGGGGACCGTTCGTGATGCGCGTCGGTCAGGGGGTGGACGTCCACGCCTTCTCCGACGACCGTGACCGGCCCCTGGTGCTCGGTGGATTGCTGCTGCCGGGCGAGCAGGGGCTCTCGGGCCACAGCGATGCCGACGTCGTGCTGCACGCCGTCGTTGACGCGCTGCTTGGCGCTGCCGCCCTGGGTGACATCGGCACGGTGTTCGGCACGGACGAGCCGCGCTATGCCGGCGCGCCCTCGTCGGTCTTCGTCGAGGAGGCTGTGCGCCGTGTGGCGACGGCGGGCTGGTCGGTGATGTCGGTCGACGTGACGATCATCGCGCAGCGCCCTCGCATCGGCGCCCACCGCACCCGCATCGCCGACGCCGTGCAGACCCTGCTCGGCGTGGCGCCGGGCACCGTCAGCGTCAAGGCCACCACCACCGACGGGCTCGGCGCAATCGGCAGGGGAGCGGGGATGGCCTGCCAGGCGATCGCACTCCTCGAGCGCCCCTGACCCCGGCCGGCCACCTCGCATGAACTCACGGTCCGACGACGTCGGTTCAGGACTTCGGCTCGCGCTCCTCCAGGTCGATCCAGGAGCCATCCGCGCGGCGGAGCTGTGCACGGGTCAGCTCTCCGACCATCCCCGAGTCCACCGCAACCACGATCTCCGTGCCGTCCTGCGCCCGTAGCGGTCAGGTTCTTGTCGCCGTAGAAGATCTTCGCCTTGTCGACGACCTCGCCGTCGACCACCAGTCGAGCCTCGTTGAGCACGACACGCCGCTTGTCGAACTCAAGCTCGACATCGTGTCCGTCGCAGGTCGCGCCGTAACGCTTCGTCCGATAACCCAGGTAGCGATCGCTCAACGTAGCCCCGCCGGTCATCGTCGAGATTCGTTAGTCGGCCTAACGTAACAGGGAGTAAAGAACACCGGACAGACAAGGGATTGGGCGGTCGAGTGGGGCCCGCGAGCATGGCGAGGTCGATCCCGCCGCGGGGGCGAGCGCGCAGCCCACGCCGAACGCGCCCGGGCCGCAGGGGAGCGTGACCAGGGCGTCGGCTTCGGCGAAGTGGAACCCGACCGCGCTCCAGTAGCCGGAGGCGGTAGCGCCGCCGACTAGTCTGGCGGCCATGCGGCTGTACAACACGCTCACGCGCAGCGTGCAGGAGTTCGAGACCCGTGACGAGGGTCGAGTCGGCATGTACATCTGTGGGCCGACGGTGCAGGCGCCGCCGCACTTCGGCCACGCGCGCCGAGATCGTCCCCGACCTGCTGCGCCGCTGGCTGGGCTATCGCGGCCACGAGGTCTTCTGCGTCCGCAACATCACCGACATCGACGACAAGATCATCGCGCGCGGCCGCGACGAGAACCGGCCGGCCGTCGTCGTGGCCGAGGAGTACGCCAGGGTCTACGAGCGGCAGATCGAGCGTCTCGGCGTGCTACCACCCCAGGTGGCGCCCCGTGCCACCGGTCACATCATCGAGATGATTGCCCTGATCGAGCGGCTCGTGGAGGTCGGCGCCGCCTACGAGTCGGGCGGCGACGTGTTCTTCGCCGTGCGCTCCTTCGACAGCTACGGACAGCTGTCGGGCCGCAACGTCGACGAGCTGCGCTCCGGCGCTCGTGTTGAGCCCGACGAGCGCAAGCGCGACCTCCTGGACTTTGCGCTGTGGAAGCGGGCCAAGGCTGGGGAGCCCTCCTGGACGTCGCCGTGGGGGCGTGGTCGCCCTGGCTGGCACATCGAGTGCTCGGCGATGGCCGGCAAGTACCTGGGCACCGCCTTCGACATCCACGCTGGCGGCCTCGACCTCATCTTTCCCCACCACGAGAACGAGATCGCCCAGTCCGAGGCGGCCAGCGGGCGCCGCTTCGCCCGCTTCTGGCTGCACAACGGGCTGTTGATGATGGGCGACGCGAAGATGTCCAAGTCGCTGGGCAATGTCATCAGCCTCGACCAGGCGCTGGACCGCTACGGCTCCAACGTTCTGCGCATGTTCTTCCTGTCGGCCCACTACCGCTCGCCGATGGACTTCGACGAGAACCGCCTGGCCGAGGCGGCTGCCGCCTTCGACCGCTGGAGCGCCTTCGAGCGGGCGACTCGTGGTTTGCCGCCGCCCGATCCGCTGACGTCAACCGTTGCCGAGGACATCCGCCAGCGCTTCCACCAGGCCATGGACGACGATCTGGGCACCCCCGCCGCGCAGGCCGCCTTGTTCGATCTGGTCAGCGCGGGCAACCGGATGCTGGAGGCGGGAGCGCGCGCCGAGGCCGCCGTGGCACGCACCGTCTTTTGCGAGCTGGCGGGGGTGCTCGGCTACAGCTTCGCCGATCGGACCAGCGGCGCGGGCCTGTATGAGCCGCTGATCGCCGAGCTGTTGGCCCTGCGCACGCAGGCGCGCCAACGCCGTGACTTCGCCACGGCTGACGCCATCCGCGCGAGACTGACGCAGCTGGGGGTGGTCCTACAGGACTCACCTGAGGGCCCGCGTTGGTACCTGGCGTCGCCTTGAGCAGCGGGCGGCCACCGCAGGCCGATGCCGGGGTGCACGCGATCCCGGGACGCAAGCCGGTGTCCGAGGCATTGCGCGCCGGCCGGCGGCTGCAGGCGGTGACGGTGGATCGACGCGCCGCTGCCGACCTGGAAGCGCTGCTGTCTGCGGCGCAGCAGGCCGGCGTTTCCGTCCGCCGCGGCGATCGCGACGACCTCGACCGGCTGTCCGGCGGTGTGCGGCACCAAGGGGTGGTGGCCACCGCCCCGCCCTATCCCTACCGCCGCCTGGCAGAGCTCGGCGACACCGACCTGCTCGTGGTCCTTGACGGGGTCACCGATCCGCAGAACCTGGGGGCCATCGCCCGCAGCGCCGAGGCCGCCGGAGCAGGGGGGCTGGTCGTGCGGGAGCGGCGCAGCGCGGGGGTAACGCCGGCCGCGGAGAAGGCGGCCGCCGGCGCGCTGTCCTGGCTGCCGGTGGTGATGGTGCCCAACATCGTGCGAGCCCTCGGCGACCTGACCGAACGCGGCTTCTGGTCGGTGGGGCTGGCTACAGCGGCGCCGGTGACCCTGTGGGACTGCGGCCTGTTCGACGGCAAGGTGGCGATCACGGTCGGTGGGGAGGGTGAGGGGCTGTCACGGCTGGTGGCCCAGCGAGTCGACCAGCTGGTGCGCATTCCGATGTCGGGGACGCTCGAGTCGCTCAACGCCTCCGCCGCCGCGGCGGTCACCCTGTTCGAGATCGCGCGGCGGAAAACGCTGTTGTGAGTGCGCTGAGCGCACCACACCCCATCCTGAAAGGCGTCCAGCGGGGAACAGGTGTACAAGACGTCGTGGTGTGCCGCCGCCGCCACCAGCACGGCTGACGGGGAGGACGTTGACGCCCGTGGTTCCCGTTTCGTCGCAAGCCCGCTTCGCGCAGTCGTCCGAACCCGACGAAACCTCGTCGTTCGCTGCTGGGCGGGCGAGGACGAGGCGCTCGACCTGCTCCTGACTCGCTATCGCGCGGCGGTGCGCAACAAGGCGCGCTCCTACTTTTTGGTGGGCGCCGACCGCGAGGACGTGGTGCAAGAGGGCATGATCGGTCTGTACAAGGCCGTGCGGGATTTCGACCCGAGTCGATCGAGCTTTCGCTCCTTCGCCGACCTGTGCGTGACCCGGCAGATCATCAGCGCGGTCAAGTCCGCGACTCGCCAGAAGCACACGCCGTTGAATAGCTATGTATCGCTGTACCTGCCGGCTCATCACGACGACGCGGGCGCCGAGATCGTCGATGAGATCGCGGCCGAAGCGGTGGACCCGGCGGAGGCCGTGGTCTCCGCGGCAGAGCTGGCGATGCTCGAGGAGATCTTCGCCGAGATCCTGTCCAACCTCGAGGCCGAGGTCCTGCAGCGCTACGTCGAAGGCGAGACCTACGTCGAGATCGCCGATGCCCTCAACCGCCACACGAAGTCGATCGACAACGCCCTGCAGCGCATCAAGAAGAAGCTGGACACCTACTTGGCCCAACGACAGGTCGCCGAGGCTGAGGTTGCCGAGGCTGGGGTCGCCAAGACCGGCTGACCGCCGCGCGGCGCGCCACAATGGCGGCATGGTCCGCACCGATCCGGCTCGACGGGAAGCTCGTGATCGGCTGGCCCCCTCCCCGGCCAGGGTCCTGCTGCGACCCCGCTGGTTGCTCGCGCACGCCGTGGTCGTCGCCATCGCGATCCTGTTCGTCAGCCTTGGCCTGTGGCAGCTGCGGCGGCTGGACGAGCGGCGCGACAGCAACGCCTTGATCTCCCAGCGCCTAACGGCCCCGGCCGAGCCGCTGGCGACCGTCCTCGACGAGGCCGGGGCGGACCCCGCCGAGCTGACCTACCGGCGAGTCGTGGTGGACGGACGATACGTGCCGGCCGAGGAGGTGCTGCTCAGCCCGCGAAGCGACAACGAGGAGCCGGGCCACCATGTCGTCACACCGCTGGTCACCGCGGGCGGCCGGGCGGTGCTGATCGATCGCGGGTGGGTGCCCTTCGCCCTTGACGAGCCTCCGGTGTCCCAGGCCGCGCCACCGCCGGGGGAGGTGCGCGTGGAGGGCATCGTGATGCCCGACCAGACCGCCAATCGCTTCGGGTCACGCAGCGGCACCGACGAGCAGGTCGACTATCTGTCGGTGGTCGACGTCGCACGGCTGCAGCCCCAGGTGGGCGAACCCCTGTACCGCTTCTACGTCCAGCTCGGCCGCCAGCAACCCTCGGCGGGAGCGCTGCCGCGCACTCCCAACCCCCTCGACCTAGGCGAGGGCCCGCATCTGTCCTACGCTCTGCAGTGGTTCTCGTTCACGCTCATCGGTCTGGTTGGCTACCCGTTGCTGATCCGCAAGAGCCTGCACCGGACCGGTGACGGGCCAGGTGGCCAGCCGCAGCAGGGTGGGACGGCTGCGGACAGCGGGTAGGGCTGTCGTTGAATCGTTCGAGCTCATCACAGGAGCAACCATGCGATACGTGTCGTTGGAAGGCCGCCGTGTCCCGGCGCTCGGCCTGGGGACCTGGGAGCTGGAGGGTGCGACGTGCCGGGAGACCGTGGCGACGGCCCTGGAGCTGGGCTACCGCCACATCGACACCGCGCAGGGCTACGGCAACGAAGCCGATGTCGGAGCGGGGATCGACGGCAGCGACCGCGAGGAGCTGTTCCTCACCACCAAGCTGGGCACCTCCAACCTCAGCACCCAACGGGTGCACAGCTCGACGCGCGAGAGCCTGGACAAGCTGGGCACCGACTATGTCGACCTGCTGCTGATCCACTGGCCGGCGGCCTTCGAGCGGGTCGACGAGACGCTGTCGGCGATGGCGGAGCTGCGCGAAGCTGGTGCCATCCGCCACATCGGAGTGAGCAACTTCACGTCCGCGCAACTGGTCGAGGCCGCGCGCCTCGCGCCGGTGGCCTGCAACCAGGTGGAGTACCACCCATTTCTTGGACAGCAGGCGGTGTTGGCGGCGGCGCGGGAGCACGACATGGTCGTGGCGGCCTACTCGCCGTTGGCGCGTGGCGCGGTGATGGATGACCAAACGGTCAACGACATCGCCGAGGCGCACGATGCAACGCCCGGTCAAGTGGCGCTGGCCTGGCTGCTGGCCCAGGACGGCGTGATGGCGATTCCCAAGGCCAGCAGCCGCGAGCATCTGCAGGAGAACCTGGCGGCTGTCGATCTGCGGCTGACCGATGATGAGCTTGCCCGCCTCGACGATCTCGAGCGTGGTCAGCGCATCATCGATCCGCCATCCGCACCCAACTGGGACTGACCCCGGAGCTGTCTTTCGATGTCGACCGCTGACAACCTCACCCGCGATGAGGCGTTCACCCGTTCAAGCCTGGTGACCGTCCGCTCGTACGACGTGCGCCTGGACCTGACCGGCGACGGCGAGACGTTCGCCAGCACCACGGTCGCGCGCTTCGGCTGCGTTCGGCCGGGTGCGAGCACCTTCATCGACCTCGACGCGCGCGGCGTGCGCTCGGCGCGGCTCAACGGACGCGAGCTGGCGCCCGAGACGTTCGGCGGCTTCCGGCTGGCGCTGGACGACTTGTCCGCCGACAACGAGCTGGAGGTGGTCGCCGACTGCGTCTACCAGACCAGCGGCATCGGCCTGCACCGGTTCACCGACCCCGTCGACGACTCGGTGTACTGCTACACCCAGTTCGAGCCGTTCGACGCCCACCGGGTGTTCGCCTGCTTCGACCAGCCCGACCTCAAGGCGGCCTTCACCTTCAGCATCTCCGCGCCCGAGGAGTGGGTCGTGATCAGCAGCGCCGAGGTGGTGCGGCGGCCTGAACACGGGCGGGCGGGGCTGTGGCGCTTCGCGACGACTCCGCCGCTGTCGACCTACGTCACCGCCGTGGTGGCCGGTCCCTACCAACAGGTGGCGCAGCGTCACGGCGACATCGAGCTGAGGCTGCTCTGCCGCCGGTCGCTGATGGCGCATCTCGACGCCGACGAGATCTTCACCATCACCGGACAGGGTTTCGACTTCTACACCGCCACCTTCGACCATCCGTACCCGTTCGACAAGTACGACCAGGTCTTCGTGCCCGAGTTCAACGCGGGGGCCATGGAGAACGCAGCCTGCGTGACGTTCTCCGAGTCGTACCTCTTCCGCTCAAAGGTGACGGTGGCCAACCGCCGTCGTCGCGCGGAGACGATCCTGCACGAGCTGGCTCACATGTGGTTCGGCGACCTGGTGACGATGCGCTGGTGGGACGACCTGTGGCTCAACGAGAGCTTCGCGACCTACATGGCGTTCCAGGCCATGGCCTCGGCGACCG
>JACCVM010000060.1 GCA_013698135.1 Euzebyaceae bacterium
CCGTCGTGCGGCAAGCCCGCACGAGTCGGCACCAAGGTCATCGACGGCAAGCGGGTGCGCTTCTGCCGCAAGTGCGACTCGGAGTTCTAGGAATGACCGACACCTATACACCCAGGCTGAAGCAGCGCTACCGCGACGAAGTCCGCGAGCAGCTCCAGCAGCGTCTCGGCCTGCCCAACATCATGCAGGTGCCGGGGCTGGAGAAGATCGTGGTCAACATGGGCGTTGGTGAGGCCGTCAACGACGCCAAGGCGCTGGACGGCGCCATGCGTGACCTCGCGACGGTGACCGGCCAGAAGCCCTCGTCGCGCCCGGCACGAAAGTCGATCGCCGCGTTCAAGCTGCGAGCCGGGATGCCGATCGGCGCCAAGGTGACGCTGCGGGGCGACCGGATGTGGGATTTCTTCGACCGGCTACTGTCGGTGGCACTGCCTCGCATCCGCGACTTCCGCGGCCTATCGCCAACCAGCTTCGACGGCCGCGGCAACTACACGTTCGGCGTCACCGAGCAGCTGATCTTTCCCGAGATCGACTACGACGACGTCGACCAGGTGCGCGGCATGGACATCACCATCGTCACGACCGCATCCACCGACGAGCAGGGCCGCGCGCTGCTGGAGGCCTACGGCTTCCCGTTCGCCGGCTCGACGCCCACTGCGGGCTGAGGAAGAAGCAATGGCCAAGAAATCGATGATCGCCAAGGCGGGACGCAAGCAGAAGTTCGGCGTGCGTGCCTACACCCGCTGCAACCGCTGCGGGCGACCGCGTGCGGTCTATCGCAAGTTCATGCTGTGCCGCGTCTGCTTCCGCGAGTTGGGGCACGCGGGAGACCTGCCCGGAATCCGCAAGGCCTCGTGGTGACGAGTAGGTCCGTCGGCTCCGCTCCGGCTCAGCGGGGACCCCTTACCCCGAGTCGCCTACGCGCAGCCGACGGACCCGTGGCGCACCACACTCACGGAATGAGCGATGGACGGGAAGTGCTGGATGTGTCCAGTAACCCCCAAGGAGATGAACGACGATGACGATGACGGATCCGGTTGCGGACATGCTGACGCGTATCCGCAATGCCAATGTGGCGTACAAAGAGGAGATCGCGATGCCTTCCTCGAAGTTGAAGGCGGCCATCGCTGACATCCTCAAGCGCGAGGGCTACATCCGCGACTACCTCGTGGAGCCGTCCAAGCCGCAAGCTACGCTGAAGCTGGCGCTGAAGTACTCCCGGGAGCGCGAGCGCTCCTTGTCTGGCGTGCGACGCGTGTCCAAGCCCGGTCTGCGCGTGTACGCCAAGCGCGACGAGGTGCCCCGTGTCCTGGGCGGGCTCGGCGTGGCGATCTTGTCCACCTCCTCCGGCCTGATGACCGACCGCGAGGCCCGCAAGGCGGGCGTCGGCGGCGAGGTCCTGGCCTACGTCTGGTAGAGGCTGTTATGAGTCGAATCGGTAGGCAGCCCGTTGCGATCCCCTCGGGGGTCGACGTGTCGCTGTCCGGCTCCACGCTGACCGTCACCGGCCCGAGGGGCACACTGACGCAGCGCATCCATCCCGAGATCAGCGTTGACGTGGCCGACGGCGTGGTCCACGTGACCCGCCCCGACGACGAGCGGGAGCACCGGTCCCTGCACGGGCTCTTCCGCTCGCTGATCGCCAACATGGTGACCGGCGTCACCGACGGCTACACGCGCCGGCTGGAGATCGTCGGCGTCGGCTACCGGGCCGCCGCCCGTGGCAACAACGGCTTAACCCTGCAGATGGGATTCAGCCATCCCGTGGAGTTCAACGCGCCCGAGGGGATCTCCTTCGAGGTCGCTTCCCCCACGCGGATCGCCGTGAGTGGTGCCGACAAGCAGTTGGTGGGCCAGGTCGCCGCCAACATTCGCGCCATCCGGCGACCCGAGCCGTACAAGGGCAAAGGCATCCGCTACGAGGGCGAGCAGATCCGACGCAAGTCCGGCAAGGCCGCCGGCTAGGGCTAGCCGCTGACACGCTCGGGTCACGACGCCCGAGGGGTCGGCAAGGAGACGACGACGATGTCCGCAACTCACAAGAAGCGTGTGGCGCGCCAGCGCCGGCACGCGCGGGTGCGCAAGCACGTGCGCGGCACGCTCCAGCGCCCGCGCCTGGTGGTGTACCGATCCAACGCCGGCATCTACGCGCAGGTGGTCGACGACGGCGCGGGGCACACGCTGGCCGCGGCCTCTAGCCTCGACAAGGATCTGTCGGTCGACGACGGCGCCGGCGGCGGCGGCGGCGGCGGCAAGGTCGGCGTCGCCGGCGCCGTCGGCAAGCTGGTCGCCGATCGCGCCAAGTCGGCCGGGATCGAAAGCGTGGTCTTCGACCGCGGCGGTAACCGCTACAGCGGCCGGGTCAAGGCGCTGGCCGACGGTGCCCGCCAAGGCGGGCTGCACTTCTAGCAACCGAGTTTTTTCGTCTGATTGCCGACTCGCTGTCGGAGACAAGGGACACATCATGGCTGGACCAGGAGGAGGCGCCCCGCGCGGTGGCCGCGGTGGCCGCGACGGTGGTCGCCGCGGCGGACGCGAGGAAGAGCGCAGCCCGTACGAGGAGAAGGTCGTCGCGATCAATCGCGTCGCCAAGGTCGTCAAGGGGGGCCGGCGCTTCTCGTTCACCGCGCTCGTCGTCGTCGGTGACGCCAACGGCACCGTCGGTGTCGGCTACGGCAAAGCCAAGGAGGTGCCGGCGGCCATCCAGAAGGGCGTGGAGGAGGCGAAGAAGAACTTCTTCGTCGTGCCGATGATCCAAAAGACCATCGTGCATCCGGTGCTCGGCCATGCCGGCGCCGGCAAGGTGGTGCTCAAGCCAGCAGCCCCTGGTACGGGCGTCATCGCCGGCGGCCCGGTGCGCGCCGTGCTGGAGTGCGCCGGCATCCACGACGTGCTCGCCAAGTCGCTGGGCACCTCCAATCCCATCAACGTCGTGCATGCTGCGGTGGCCGCGCTCAAGTCACTGCGCGATCCCGCCAAGGTCGCCGAGCTGCGCGGGCTGGAGCTGGATGACATGCTGCCGCGCAAGATGCTGGCCAACCTCCGCGGGAGTCGGTGATGGCGCGACGCATGGTCGACGAACCGAACGCCAGCGACGGGCTGGCCATCACGCAGGTCAAGTCGCTGATCGGCTCCCAGCGGCGTCAGCGCGACACCCTGCGCGCGCTTGGCCTGCGACGGATGCATCAGACGGTGACCCAACCCGACCGCCCGGAGATCCGCGGCATGATCGCCAAGGTCGCCCACCTGGTGCAGGTCAGCTACGGTGCCGACGGGCAGCCTTTGCAGCTCGCACCCGGCCAAGAGCCGAAGGGTGCCGGCAACCCGCCGGCGGGTCACGACGTCGCCGACAATGAGGCCGCCGAGCGCGAGGAGGCGCTGCAAGAGGCGCTCGCCGAGCCGGGCAGCGCCGACGCGGGGAGCCTCGTGCAGCTGCCGCCGACCTTGACCTCCACCGACGCGCCCGATGCACCCAGCAAGCCGGGGACTCCTGCTTCCGAGGAGGACCCGGCAGCGGGCGAGCTCCAAGGAGACGAGACATGAAGATTCATCACCTCAAGCCCGCACCGGGGGCGCACAGGGCCAAGACCCGCAAGGGCCGTGGCGAGGCCGCGGGCAAGGGCAAGACCGCCGGCCGGGGCACCAAGGGCTCGGGGGCCCGACGCAACATGCCCGCCGGGTTTGAGGGCGGCCAGATGCCGCTGCAGCGCCGGCTGCCCAAGCTGGCGGGGTTCACGCCGCGCAACCGCGTGGAGTACGCGACCGTGAACGTCGGTCGCATCGACACCGCCTTCGACGACGGCAGCGAGGTGACGCCCGAGGCGCTGCGCGCCAAGGGCCTGATCCGACGCGGCGCCGCACCAGTCAAGATCCTCGGCAACGGTGAGCTGACCAAGCCACTGACCGTGGCCGCTCACGCCTTCACGGCATCAGCACAACAGAAGGTGGAGGCGCAGGGCGGAACGCTGCGAGCGATCCCCCGGCGCTCACAGCCGTAGGCTTGAGGGTCCGGGCGACCAAGGAGAGGTCCCGCGATGCTGCGCGCGTTCGGCAACGCCTTCAAGATCCCCGATCTGCGGGGCAAGATCCTGTTCACGCTCGCGATCATCGCGGTCTACCGGCTCGGCTCGTTCGTGCCGATTCCGGGCGTGGACTACGGCGTGCTGCGCGGCGTCCTCGAGCAATTCAACGCCACCGGCATCGGTCAGATCCTGAACCTGTTCTCGGGCGGCGCGCTCAGCCAGCTGGCGGTGTTCGCGCTCGGGATCATGCCCTACATCACGGCCAGCATCATCATGCAGCTGCTGACGGTGGTGATCCCCAAGCTGGAGGAGTGGCAGAAGGAAGGCGAGACCGGCACCAAGCGGATCACCCAGTACACGCGCTACCTGACCATCGCGCTGGCGATCCTGCAGTCGACCGCGCTGATCGTGCTGATCCAGTCCGGTCAGCTGTTCCAGGGCATCCCCGAAGCCACCAACCTGATCCCCAACCCGTCGGTCCCGATCCGCATGCTGATGGTGCTCACACTGACGGCGGGCACCGCCTTCATCATGTGGCTGGGCGAGCTGAGCACTCAGCGCGGCATCGGCAACGGCATGTCTCTGATCATCTTCTCGGCGATCGTGTCCGAGCTGCCCAGCCAGGGCAACGCCATCCTGCAGCGCGACAACGGTGAAATCCTGTTTCCGATCACCATGCTGGTTGGCCTGCTGCTGATCGTCGGGGTGGTGTTCGTCGAGCAGGGCCAGCGGCGCATCCCGGTGCAGTACGCCAAGCGCCAGGTGGGCCGTCGCACCTACGGCGGCACGTCGACCTATATCCCGCTGAAGGTCAACCAGTCGGGTGTGATCCCGATCATCTTCGCGTCGTCGCTGCTGTACCTGCCGACGCTGCTGTCGTCGGTCATCAATCGCCCTGGCGTCCAGACGTTCGTCGACAACTACTTCACCCAGGGCAACCACCCGCTGTACATCGCGACGTTCTTCGTGCTGGTGATCTTCTTCGCGTACTTCTACACGGCGATCACGTTCAACCCGATCGACGTGGCCGACAACATGAAGAAGTACGGCGGGTTCATCCCCGGCATCCGGCCAGGGCGGCCGACCGCCGAGTACCTGGATCGGGTTCTGACCCGCATCACGCTGCCCGGCTCGCTGTACCTGGCCTGTCTGGCCATCCTGCCGCTCATCGTCCTTGGCATCGCCGGCGTGCAGTTCCCGTTTGGCGGCTCCACGCTGCTGATCGTGGTTGGCGTTGGCCTGGAGACCATGAAGCAGCTGGAGTCCCAGCTGCTGCAACGTCACTACGAGGGCTTCCTCAAGACTTAGGAGATCGTCGTGCGACTCGTGCTGCTCGGCCCGCCGGGTGCCGGCAAGGGCACCCAGGCCGTGCACATCGCGCGGGCGTTCGAGGTGCCGCGCATTGCCACGGGCGACCTGTTCCGCGAGCACGCCGCACAAGACACCGACCTCGGGCGGGAAGCCAAGGCGTACATGGACCGCGGAGAGCTGGTCCCCGACGACCTCGTGCTGCGGATGGTCTCCGACCGGCTGCGCCGCGAAGATGCCAGGCAGGGGTTCCTGTTCGACGGCTTCCCGCGCACGGTCGCCCAGGCCATCGCCTTGGAGGATGACCTCGCCGGCGCCGGCACTCCACTGGACGTCGTCGTGCGCTTCAACGTTCCGGAGTCAGAGATCGTGCACCGCATCGTCAACCGCCGGACCTGTCCCACCGACGGCAGCGTGTACCACCTGGACTTCGCCCCGCCCGAGCACGACGAGGTTTGCGATCTCTGCGGCACCCCCCTGGTGCACCGTGCCGATGACACCGAGCCGGTCGTCCGGCGCCGGCTGGAGGAATACCACGCCAAGACCGAGCGCTTGGAATACTTCTACTGGGAGCGTGGCCTGCTACGCGATGTCGAGTCGGTGGGGCCGGTCGACGAGGTCACCCGCCGAACACTGGCCGTGCTCGATGACATCGCGGATGGAGACGCGGCATGATTCTGCGCAAGTCAGCGGCCGAGCTCGAGCTGATGGCAAAGGCCGGCGCCGTCGTCGCCCGGCTGCATGAGGTGCTGCACGAGGCCATCCGTCCTGGCGTCTCGACCGCCGACCTCGACGCCGTCGCCGAGCGCGAGGTCCGCAACCACGGTGCGGTGCCGTCCTTCAAGGGTTACCGCGGCTTCCCAGCGACGCTGTGCACGTCGGTCAACCAGCAGATCGTGCACGGGATCCCTGCTCGCGACGTGGTGCTGCGTGAAGGTGACCTGATCAAGCTCGACGCCGGCGCCATCCTCGACGGCTACCACGGCGACTCGGCCGTCACCTGGGTGGTCGGCGACGAGTCTGCGGCGGACCCGGCGGTGCTGGCGCTCGTCGCCCGTACCCGGGCCGGACTGTGGGCGGGGCTCGGCCAAGCGCGGACCGGCAACCGGCTCACTGACATCTCGGCGGCCGTCGAGGCGCACGCGCTGCCGCACGGCTACGGGGTCGTGCGCGAGTACGTCGGGCACGGCATCGGTCGTGCCCTGCACGAGGACCCGCACGTTCCCAACTACGGCCCTCCCGGTCGCGGGCCCAAGCTGGTCGCGGGCCTGGTGCTGGCCGTGGAGCCGATGTTCAACCTTGGAACCGCCGAGACCGAGGTCTGTGACGACGACTGGACCGTCGTCACCGCCGACGGGTCGCTGTCGTCGCACTGGGAGCACACGGTGGCCGTCACCGACGACGGCCCCTGGGTGCTGACGGCACGTTCCGACGAGCCCGCCTGGCCCCTGCGGGAGCCCGAGCGGGTACCCTCAGCGGCCGCCGCCTACGGTTCGGCCGCCGCCTTGGACGAGCGGCGAGCCGGATGATAGGCTCGGGCTTCGGCCTCGACGGCTTTGCGCTGTGTGTTTGTCGTCGGGCCTTCTGTGCTGTGCGACTCCCGCAACGTCGGTCTGCGGTTGCCCGGCCGCCGTCACCACCAGGAGCGCTTCCCGTCCTCAAGCAGCGAAGCGTTAGGACACGTCAGTGAAGGTCCAGCCATCGGTCAAGAGGATCTGCGAGAAGTGCCGGGTCATCCGCCGGCACGGGCGGGTCATGGTCATCTGTAGCAACCCGCGGCACAAGCAGCGGCAAGGCTGACGCCGGCCCTGAGTCCAGGTCAGGACCGCTGCGCCACGCAAGCCCTTGAACGACAGAAAGAGAGCGTGGAGATGGCACGTATCGCTGGTGTCGACCTCCCCCGCGAAAAGCGGGTCGAGATCGGCTTGACCTACATCTACGGCCTGGGCCGCACCCGTGCGGTGCAGGCGTTGGCGGCCGCCACCGTGGATCCGTCCACCCGTGTGCGCGACCTGTCCGACGACGAGGTCAAGCGCCTGCGCGACTTCATCGACGCCAGCTTCAAGGTCGAGGGAGACCTGCGCCGCGAGATCGCGCAGAACATCAAGCGCAAGGTCGAGATCGGCTCGTACCAGGGCATCCGCCACCGCCGGGGTTTGCCCGTCCGTGGGCAGCGCACGCACACCAACGCCCGCACCCGCAAGGGGCCGAAGCGCACCGTCGGCGGGCTGAAGAAGAAGCTGAAGAAGTAGGGATCCCTTTATGGCACAGCAGAAGAAGCAGGCGGGGACCAAGGGCACCCGGCGCACGCGCAAGAAGGAGCGGCGCCAGGTCTCCTACGGGCAAGCACACATCAAGAGCTCGTTCAACAACACCATGGTCACCATCACCGACCAGACGGGCAACGTGCTGTCGTGGGCCTCGTCGGGCAACGTCGGCTTCAAGGGCAGCCGCAAGTCCACGCCCTACGCCGCACAACTCGCCGCCGAGCAGGCCGCTCGCCGCGCCGCCGAGTACGGCGTGCGCAAGGTAGACGTGTACGTCAAGGGCCCTGGCTCCGGCCGCGAGACAGCGATCCGTTCCCTGCAGGCCAACGGCCTGGAGGTCGCTGTCATCAAGGACGTCACCCCCATCCCTCACAACGGTTGCCGCCCCCCCAAGCGGCGCCGCGTCTGACACGGTCACAAGGAAGCTGAATGGCTCGCTACACCGGTCCTGACTGCAAGCTGTGCCGCCGTGAACGGCAGAAGCTGTACCTCAAGGGCACCCGCTGCGAGGGTCCCAAGTGCGCGATCGAAAAGCGCCCGTACCCCCCGGGTGAGCACGGCCGTGGCCGGATCCGCGAGAGCGAGTACCTGCTGCAGCTGCGGGAGAAGCAGAAGGCCCGCCGCATCTACGGCGTGCTGGAGAAGCAGTTCCGCAACTACTATCAGGAGGCCACGCGCTCCAAGGGGCAGACCGGGACGACGCTGCTCGTCCTGCTCGAACGCCGCCTGGACAACGTGGTCTACCGCGGCGGCCTGGCACGGTCTCGTGACGAAGCCCGGCAGATGGTTCGCCACCGCCACTTCCAGGTCAACGGCCGGACGGTCAACATCCCCAGCTATTCGGTCCGTGTCGGCGACGTCGTGACGGTTCGGGAACGCGCCCGCAACATGGTGCCGATCCTTGGCTCATTGGAGCTCATCGGGGGCAAGCAGGTTCCTGCCTGGGTCTCCACCGACACGACGAAGCTGCAGATCAGCGTGCTGGACTTACCCCAGCGGGGACAGATCGACGTGCCGGTCCAAGAACAGCTCATCGTCGAGCTCTACAGCAAGTAGGTCGCGTGGGGTCCTGTCGGTCCGAGGACCGCTGACCCGCCCGCCCTCCAAGGTCCTCGGTCC
>JACCVM010000087.1 GCA_013698135.1 Euzebyaceae bacterium
ACCTCGTCGGCGTACTCCAAGTCGCCACCGACCGGCAGGCCAGAGGCGATGCGGCTGACGCGAAGCGGCTGGGCTTCGGTGCTCATCGCCTTCAGCAGCCGCGACAGGTAGCTGGCGGTGGCCTCACCCTCGATGTTGGGGTTGGTGGCCAGCACGATCTCGGCGATGTCCTCCTCACCGACGCGGGCGGCCAGCTGCTTGATGTGCAGGTCGTCGGGCCCAACACCGTCGATCGGCGAGATGGCGCCGCCGAGCACGTGGTAGCGGCCGCGGAACTCGCCGGTGCGCTCGATGGCCAGGACGTCACGCGGCTCCTCCACCACGCACAGCACCGAGGCGTCGCGCCGGGGGTCACGGCACACCCGGCACTGCTCCAGCTCGGAGACGTTGAAGCAGCGGCTGCAGAAGCGCACCCGCTCCTTGATGGCCCGGATGCTGGCGGCGAGACGCTCAGCGTCGGCCGAGTCGACCGTCAGCAGGTGGAAGGCGAGCCGCTGCGCGCTCTTGGGACCGACCCCCGGCAAGCGGCCGAGCTCGGTGATGAGGTCGGCGACCGGACCCTCGTACACGCTGGCTCCGCAGGGGTCGCGCTCAGACGAGCCCGGGTGGCAGGCCGAGGCCGCCGGCGATGTCGCCCATGGTCTCGGACTCCAGCTCCTTGGCGGCCCGCAGCGCCTCGTTGACGGCGGCCACGACCATGTCCTGCAACATCTCGACGTCGTCGGGATCCACGGCGTCGGGGTCGATCGTGACCGACTTGAGCGAGGTGCCGCCCCCCGCGACCACGGCGGTGACCACCCCGCCGCCGGCCGAGCCGCTGACCTCCTTGGTGGCCAGCTCCTCCTGCGCCTGGGCGAGCTTGCGCTGCATCGCCTGAGCCTGGCGCAGCATCTGGTTCATGTTGCTCATGGGGGCCTCGCTGACCGACGTCCGGGGCCGCCAGCCTACTCAGTCGATCATCGCACCGAGCCCTTTGGCGACCAGCACGGCCTGCGCCAGGTCGAGACGGACACCGTGCAGGTCCAAATCCTGCAGCGCGGTGCCGTCCACGATCGCGCCTCGAAGGTCGGCACCTTTCAGCTGCGCGTTGTGCAGGCGCGCATCGGTCAGATCGGCGTTGCGCAGGTCGCAGGAACGCAGGTCGGCCTCGACCAGCTCCGCACCGCGCAGGCGCACACCCCGCAAGTCCCGCCCGGACAGCTGGCAGCCGCGGAGGTTCACCAGCGACCACTCCCCGCCGGTGATCTCAACGCCCAGCAGCTTGGCGCCGGCCAGCTCGGAGCCGGTCAGCTTGCACTCGGTGAATCGCGCGGTGGACAGGTTGGCCATGTCAAAGCGGCAGTTGGTGAACGCCGAGGCGGTGTGCTGCGAACCGGACAGGTCAGCGGTGGAAAAGTCGCAGCGGTCGAACACGCACCCCTGCGTGGTCAGCTCGACGGCCACCGCGGCGCGGAATGTGCAGCCGCTGAACCGCCGGCGGTCCAGCCGTTCACCGGTCAGGTCGTCCTCGTCGAAGTTGGCCCGCTCGACCGGGTCGGTGTCAGGCGCCGTCATCGATGACCTTGGCGCCCAGATCCCGCGTCAGGGTCTCGATCGCCAGATCGTGGGCGCGGCCCTCGTCGGGCAGCTGGCCCGCGGCCGCGGCGGCTTCGCTTTCCAGCACCGCGGCGGCCTGCTCGTCCAGCGACGCGCTGTCATCCGCGACCGCAGCCGGCGCCGACCCGGCAGTCGACACCGAGCAGGCAACGCGCAGGCGGGTGCCGAAGACCTCGGCAAAGGCGTCGCCGAGGACCTCCTGGCTGTCCTCGCGGGCGCAATTGTCGGCGTGGAACCCGTAGCCGCTGCGGAACTCCAGCTGCAGCGTGTTGTCCTGCAAGCCGATTGGCTGCGCCATCAGCAGCCACACCTGCAACGACCGCTTGCGGGCCTTGACGGCCTCCAGCACCGCCTCCCAGCTGCGCCGCACCAACTCGAGGTCCACCGGTGCGGCCGTAGCCGCCTGGAAATCGGGACGAGGAGCGGCAGCACGGTCCGGTGCCCCGGTCGGGGCGGCAGCCGGCTCACGAGGAGGTTCGACGTCGCCGGCGGGTTGCGGGTCTCCGGCGGGTTGCGGGTCTCCGGCGGGTTGGGGCACCCGCTCGCGGTCAGACGCGAGTGGCACGACGGCGGCCGAGGTGTCCCGCACGCCGGCGCGGCGCTCCAGACGGTCGAGGCGAGCGGCGAGGGCCCCGGGATCCCCGGCGGCCTCGGGCAACGCGGCCTTGACCAGCGCCAGCTCCAGCGGCAGGCGGGTGTTGCCGCGGCGCATCTGCGCCATGGCCTCGGCCAGCAACTCGATCGCCCGCAAGAGCTCCATCCGCCCGAGGCGGGCCGCCTGCGCCTGCAGCGACGCGACCCGCTCCGGCGTCGCCTCCACGAGCCCAGCGTCGGGAGCGACCTGCAACAGCAGCAGGCGACGCAGATGCTCGACGGTGTCGCGGGCGAACTGGCGCAGGTCCAGGCCGCCGTCGGCGAGCCGCCCGACCAGCACGCACAACCCGGCCACATCACCGGCCGCGATGCCGTCGACGGCACGGGTGAGCAGCTCGTCGGGGACCGTCCCCAGCACCTCGGCAACCCCACGGACGGTGACGTCGTTGCCCGTGAAGGCGACGACCTGGTCGAGGACCGACAGGGCGTCACGAGCGCTGCCGTCGCCGGCGCGCACGATGAGGTCGACCGCCCCGGGCTCGAAGGTCAGGCCCTCGCGCGCCCCGAGATCGGCGACGTGGCCGCCCAGATGCTGGGCGCCGATGCGCTTGAAGTCGAAGCGCTGCGTGCGCGACAGGATGGTGTCGAGCACCTTGTGTGGCTCGGTGGTGGCGAACACGAAGACGACGTGACCCGGCGGTTCCTCGACGGTCTTGAGGAAGGCGTTCCAGCCGGCCGTCGACAGCATGTGGCACTCGTCGACGATGTAGACCTTCATGCGGGCGCTGGCGGGAGCGAACGCGACGCGCTCACGCAGATCGCGGACGTCGTCGACGCCTCCGTGGCTGGCGGCGTCGATCTCGATCACGTCGACCGACGAGCCGTGGATGATGCCCGTGCAGTGGACGCAACGCCCGCACGGTTCGGCGGTCGGGCCGCGCTCACAGTTCAAGGACTTGGCCAGGATCCGCGCCGTGGACGTCTTGCCGGTGCCCCGCGGGCCGGTGAACAGGTAGGCGTGATGCAGACGATCGTCGGTGACCGCCGCCGCCAGCGTCTGGGTGACATGGGCCTGGCCCACCACCTCGGCGAAGGTCTGCGGGCGGTATTTGCGATACAACGAGACGTACGCCACGCGCTTCCTCGTGCTCGGGCCGGACAGCGATTCGCCGTGGTCACCACCGGACGGGCGACGGCGCGGCGGCTCCGCGACACCCGCCACGGGCCGCTTATGGCTGCTGCCTTCCGGCCCTGACCAGGTTCACGGTGCGGCGTCGCGCGGGACCTCGCCATCCACCCGCCCGGTGCTAACCACGGCGGATCGCGCAGTGTATCAGCCGCCCTCAGGCAGCCGCCTCGTAGGGGCACCCTGAGGACTCGGCCGCCGAACCTGCGTCGCCGTCCTGCCCGTCGGCGCTGCGGCGCAACGCGTCGACGGCGTCGTCGAAGTCTTCGACCCCGACCACCTGCATCTCGCCGTCGAGCTCCACGGATCGGGCCTGGTCCAGCTGCGCCGCCGGTGCCAGGAACAGCTGTGCCCCGTCGCGATCGGCGGCCACGACCTTCTGTCGCATGCCGCCGATCTGGCCGACTGCTCCCTGGGTGTCAATCGTCCCGGTGCCGGCGATCCGGCGTCCCGCGGCGAGGTCGACGTCGGTGTCGATCTTGTCGTAGACGGTCATGGCGATCATCAGGCCCGCGCTCGGCCCCCCGATGTCGCCCGACGCCACAGTGACGGGGACGGCGAGATCCACCTGCAGGTTCACCGTCTGCGGCTGGATGCCGATGACCGGTCGGCCCTCGTATGGCTGTGGGGTGATCTCGATCCGCCGTCGCATCTGCCGGCGGGTGAAGGCAACGGTGACCGGCTCGCCGACGCCCTGCTCCTCGATCGCCTGGCGCAGATCGACATCGGTGCGCACGGGTGCGGCGTCCACCGCAGTGATGACGTCGCCTGCGGCGAGCAGCCCGTCAGCCGGCGTACCGGCGACGGTGCCGACCACCAGAACCCCGTCGCCACGGATCTCGGCCTGCAGCCCAGCGGCCCGCAGCCCCACGGCAGCCGCCACGTCCGCGGTGGAGGCGAACAGGTCCTCCTGCTCATCGAAAAAGTCCTGGGTGCTGATCTGGGCCGGGATCACCGCACTGCGCTCGACGATGTCGATCCGGCTATCGGCGGCTCCCCGAATCACATCGACGGCCGTCGCCTGCAACAGCTCCACCGTGGTGAGCAGGTAGTCACCCGCGACCGGGCCGGCGCGCCGCGAGTCGACCGTCACGCAGTCCGCAAGCGACAGCGGCGTTCCCGGCTCCTCGACGTACCACGGCAAGGGCACCGTCGTAGCCGCCGCGGCCAGGATCGCTACTGACAGCGGCAGAAAGGCGAGCCGCAGCAGTCGCATGTCAGCTGATGACGTCAACGACGAGGCTGGGAGTCAGCAGGCCGACGGCACGGCCGTCATCGACGACGAACAGCATGTTGCCTGGTGCCTCGCCCAGGCGATCAAGAGCCTCGTCCATCGGTGTGTCGGCCGCGACGCTGAGCTCCTCGGCGCCGGTCGCCACCTGCGCCACGGTGGTCGTTGGCCACGCCGCCGAAGGCACCGCGTCGATCTGGGCCAGCAGCAGCCCCCCGCTGATCGGGTCGCCGACCGGCCACAGCAGCGACGGGCGCTGCTGGACCAGCGGCAAGGCCTCGTCGAGCGTGAGGCTTGCCGGCAACGTCTGCGCCACGCTGCCCATGACGTCGCGCGCCGTGCGGTGCGACAGCCGGTCGCGGACGCTGGCGCGGCGGTGGCTATCGGTGGCTCCCCGCAGCAGGAAGAACCCGATCAGCAGGTTCCAGATGTTGCCGAAGCCGCCGCCTCGGGTCAGTGTCCACACGCCGAAGCTGATGACGAGCAGCGCGAACGCCTGGCCGACCCGGGCGGCCCAGCGGGTGGCGCGGTTGGGCTTGCCGGTGACGCCCCACAGCACGGCGCGCAGCAAGCGGCCACCGTCCAGGGGGTAGCCCGGCAGGACGTTGAACACGGCGAGCAGGAGGTTGGTCCAGCCCAGGTAGCCCATAACGGCGGCCACGGCTGTCCAGCCCTGCGCGGCGGTCGCCACCAGCCCGAAGGCCCCCGCCAGCACCAGGCTGACGAACGGTCCGATCCCCACGATGATGAACTCGTCGCGGGCGCTGCTCGCCTCCCGCGTTGAGACGGTGACGCCGCCCAGGGCGAACAGCGTGATGCTGGCCACGGGGATGCCGCGGTTGAGGCTGGTCAGCGCGTGCCCGAGTTCGTGCGCCAGGATGCTGGCGAAGAACAGCACGGCGGCGGCGACCGCCGACAGCAGCAGGATCACCGGTCCGTTCGCACCGAGGACCGCAGTCAGCCGCCCGTAGAACAGATAGGTCACGAAGGCGACCACCAGCAGGAACGAACGGTCGATGCGGACGGGGACCCCCCGCACCCCGAACAACGTCCAACCGCCGCCAAAGCCTCCGGCGGCTGCCGGCCGGTCGGACTGCGAAGCGGCGGTGGCGTCGGTCATGTCTGGCACCGTCTCACGTGAGCGGGGCCCCCAGGGGGCTGTCGCTATACTGCCGCGCGTCGCAAGCCGACGCTGGAGCCGTCGCCTAGTCAGGCCTATGGCGCGGTCTTGGAATGGCCGTAGGGTGGCAACACCCTCGAGAGTTCGAATCTCTCCGGCTCC
>JACCVM010000096.1 GCA_013698135.1 Euzebyaceae bacterium
GGGCACCGCCGCGCATCGACGCCCTCGTGCTGGCCTTCCCGCTGCTGTTCATCGCGGGTTGCGCCGGGCTGGCCGGTCGCGCGCTGCGGCACGTGCTGCCACACCTGCGACGCGCCGGGAACGGCTGGCGGCCGTCGCTGTACCTTGCGGCCCGGCAGCTGGCCGGAGCCTCGCGCGCGGCGCTGCTCCTGGTGGTGGCTTCCAGTCTGGCGGTGGGCATCGGCGTGTATGCGGCGACACTGGTGGCCACCACCCAGCGCACGGTGCAGGCCAAGTCGCAGGTGCTGGTAGGCAGCGACGTCTCGGCCCAGGTGCGTCCCGACGCCATCCCAGCCGCCACCGGGCAGTTCCCCACCACCCTGGCGCAGTTCCAGAGTGCGACGCTCGACGACCGGCTCGAGGTCGACATCCTCGGAGTCGACCCTGAGACCTTGGAGGCGGCGGTGAACTGGGACGACCGCTTCGCCGACCAACCGCTGCCCGAGCTGCTGGCCGCTTTGGGGGCTGACACCGCACGCCTGCCCGTGCTGGCCGTGGGCAGCGGCATCCCCGACCAGCCGACCCTGCGCGACGCCGACTATGGCGTGCCTCTGCAGGTCGTCGCCCGCCCGCAGGCCTTCCCCGGCGCGTCCGACCGGCGCCCGCTGCTGGTGGTCGACGCGCGGCGCTACGTCGAGGCGGTCGATGCCACTTCGCAGTCCAGCATCGGGGCGGCGTTGCTGTTCGAGCCGCAGACCTGGCTGCGGGGAGACTCTGTCGACATCGTGGCGGCCCTGGAAGCCGACGGGGTCGGGGTCTCCGACTCCGACGGCGTGGCGCTGTCGGAGTTCACGCTGAGCAACCCGCCGCAGGTCCTGACCGCACAGCAGGTGGCAGGAGGACCGGGGCTGGCGGGCCTAGGCTGGACGTTCGGCTACCTGCAGGCGCTGGGGCTGGCCGCGGCGCTGCTGGCGGTCATCGGCCTGCTGCTGTACCTGCAGGCCCGCCAGGCCGAGCGCGAGGTCAGCTATGCGCTGAGCTCGCGGATGGGTCTGTCGCGCGGGACCAACCGGATGGCGGTAGCCATCGAGGTGGCGGGGATGCTGACCGTAGCGCTGACGTCCGGAACCGTGCTGGCCTTGGCGGCCGCGTGGCTGATCAACACTCGGCTCGATCCCTTGCCACAGGTGCCGCCGGCTCCCCTGTTCACCGTGCCCGCCGTCCTGCTGCTGATCGTGGTCGCCGCCTTGCCGGTGCTGGCCTGGTGCGGGGCGATGCTGGTGCAGCGTGCGGCCGACCGCACCAACGTCGCGGACGTGTTGCGCCTTGCCGCGGGCTGAGCCGTCGCACGCCAGCCGGATCGCTCCGGCGGCCACCTGCACCGGCCTGGTGAAGATCTATTGGACCGCCACCGGTGAGGTGCACGCGCTCAAGGGTGTCGACGCGGTCTTCCCGGCGGGCACCGTCTCGGCGATCGTGGGCCCGTCGGGCAGCGGCAAGTCGTCGCTCCTGCGGATCCTGGCTGGCCTGGACCGCCCGACGGCAGGCAGCGTGAGCGTCGGCGGTGTCGACATCAGCGGCCTGTCGGTGGGCCGGCTGCGCGGGATCCGTCGGCGGCTGGTCGGCTACGTCTACCAGCGGCCCTCCGACAATCTGGTGTCGCACCTGACGGCGCGCGAGCACTTGCAGCTGGCCTCCCGGCTGAAGGGGGTCGAAGACACCGGCGACGAGCTGTTGGACGACCTGGGGCTGAGCGCGCGCAAGGACGCGCTGCCGACCACCCTGTCAGGCGGCGAGCAACAGCGCCTGGCCTTAGCTCAGGCCGCCATCGGCCAACCCGCGTTGCTGGTGGCCGACGAGCCCACGGCTGAGCTGGACAGCGCCAGCGGTGGCGCGCTGCTCGAGGTGCTCGTGGCGCTGGCGGAACGCGGCATCGGCGTCGTGTTGGGAACCCACGACGCTCAGGCCGTGGCCGTGGCCGAGCGCACGCTGTTCCTGCGTCATGGCGCCGTGCAGGCCGAGACCGCCGAATCACGGCGGCTATCGGTGATCGACGCCGCCGGCCGCATCTCCCTACCACCGGAGGCACTCACCCTGTTCGCCGACCGGCGCGCGGTGCTGCAAGTGGTCGACGGCACCGTCGTGATCAGCCCACCGAGCCCACAAGGAGCGTCACCGGAAGGGTGGGGGACATGAGCCGGCGCTACTCCGACGCGTACAACCCCGCCCAGGACGAGGGTGTCGTGGTGCGGGCCCACGGACTGCGCAAGTCCTACCAGCGCGGCTCGGAGGAGGTGCTGGCCGTCCGCGGCGTGGCGTTGCAGGTCGGCGAGGGTGAGCTGGTGGCGCTGGTCGGCCCGTCTGGCTCGGGCAAGTCAACGCTGCTGAACCTGCTGGCCGGGTGGGAGGAGCCGGACTCCGGAACGGTCAGCTGGCGCGGAGGTGCCCCGGGCCGCCAGGACGAGCTGGGCTGGGACGAGCTGGCCATCGTGCCGCAGCGCCTGGGTTTGGCCGCTGACCTGTCCGTGGCGGAGAACGTGGCCTGGCCGCTGCGGCTGGCCGAGTCGCCCGACGATGAGCGGGTCGCCCAGCTGCTCGACCGCTTCGGTCTGTCGGCGCTGGCCGACCGCTTGCCGGCGGAGGGGTCGCTGGGAGAGCAGCAGCGCGCCGCCCTGGCTCGTGCGCTGGTACGTCGCCCCAGGCTGCTGCTGGCCGACGAGCCGACCGGTCACCAGGACGAGGATTGGGCAAAGGGGGTCGCGGTGGCGTTGCGCGGCGCCTGCGCGGAGGGCAGCGCCTGCTTGCTCGCGACCCACAACGCTGAGCTGCTGGACTTCGCCGACCGCGTCCTGAGCCTGCATGACGGCCGGTTGGGCGGGCCGTCGGGACTGGTGAGCTTTGGCCCGTGACGGCGGCGGGACACGGGATCCGGGATCTCGTGGTCGGCTACAGTGGCGCGACCGAGCCGGCGGCGGCAACCATTCAGCCGGCGGGAGGACAGCGTGGACGAAGGCCCAACGCTGCTGGGATCGGTAGCGTCCCGGCTGACCGCGGAGACCGCGGTGATCAGCGCTGTGCCCGTTACCGTCGAGGTGCCGCCAAGCCGCGGCAACCCCGGCAAGGCGCTGGTGCTCAACGCCACCATGGAACCGCTGTGCGTCGTGCCGGCGCGCCGAGCGGTGGTGCTGGTGCTGTCGTCCAAGGCCGATGTGATCCACAGCAACGGCCATCGCTTCCGTTCAGTGGAGATCGACATCGCGGCGCCATCGGTGGTGCGCCTGCGCCATTTCGTGCGGGTTCCCTACCGGAGGCGTGCGACGCTCAGCCGGCGCGGGGTGTTCATCCGCGACGAGCACACCTGCCAGTACTGCGGGCGCACGGCGGAGAACGTGGACCACATTGTGCCGCGCAGCCGCGGCGGACCCCACGAGTGGGAGAACGTAGTGGCGGCCTGCCGTCGCTGCAACAGCCGCAAGAAGGACTACACCCCCGTTGAGGCCGCCATGTCGTTGGCGCGTCGGCCGTACGCCCCTCGCGCCGCCTTCTGGTTGGTCGTGGCGGTGGGCGGCGTCCGCGACGACTGGGCCGACTACCTCGGCGACGCCCTGTCGGCGAGCTGACTAGGCCCTTCCGCTCCACTCCGCACCACCGTCTCTGACCAGCCCTGTCGTGCTGCGCTCCCTCCTGGATGGGCGGCGGTGGGCGGCTGCCCTGCTTGACTCAGGGAGGAAAGTGGTGGACAGTGGAGTACGATGGAGGAATTCGGCGACGCTGCGGCGGGAGGCATGTTCCTGGGGGAGTACCAGCACACGCTGGACCCCAAGGGGCGGCTGATCCTGCCGTCGGCCTTCCGCGAAGCACTTCGAGAGGGGCTGGTGATGACGGTGGCGCCCGATCGTTGCCTGGCGGTGCATCCCGCCGCCGACTGGCAGCGGATCGTGACCAGCCTGCGGTCCTTGCGCTCCACCGACCGCCGTGAGCGCTCCTTTGCGCGCGCGATCACCTCGGCGGCGCACCCCGAGACACCCGACCGCCAGGGCCGGGTGACGATCCCGGCTCGCCTGCGCAGCTACGCCAACCTGGTCAAGGACGTCACGGTCGTCGGCGCGGACGCCCGGCTGGAGCTGTGGCACACCGGCGCCTGGGAAACCTACCGCGACCAGGCCATGGACGACCTGGCCAACACCGATCAGCCGTTCAACCTCGGCATCTTCTAGATGGACACCCAATCGGAGCGCACCGCGCGGCGTCACGAGCCGGTGCTCGTGGGTCCGGTCACCGCCTTGCTGGCCGTGCCGCACGGCGCGGGCGTGCTCGTCGACGCCACGGTCGGCGTCGCCGGCCACGCGGCGGCGCTGCTAGCGGCGAGCGGCCCCGACGTGCACCTGGTGGGGTTCGACCGCGATCCCGAGGCACTGGAGCTCGCGGCGCGCCGGTTGGCCGCCTACGGGCAGCGGGTTCATCTGGTGCACGCGGGTTACGAGCAGCTGGCAGCGCAGGTGGCACCGGTCCTGTCCGCCGCTGGACCGCTGCTCGGGGTGCTGTACGACCTCGGCGTGTCCTCGCTGCAGTTGGACCGCGCGGCGCGGGGATTCTCCTTCCGCGCCTCCGGACCGCTGGACATGCGCATGGACCCCAGTGCCGGTACTACCGCCGCCGATGTCGTCAACGCCACCGAGCAGCGGGAGCTGGCCCGGATGCTGCGGGTGTACGGCGAGGAGCGCTATGCGCCACGAATCGCCGCGGCCATCGTGCGGGCGCGCCCGCTGACCACGACCGGCCAGCTGGCCGAGGTGGTGAGCGCAGCGGTGCCCACACCCGCGCGTCACGCCGGCACCCATCCGGCGACCAAGACCTTCCAGGCGCTGCGCATCGTCGTCAACGCCGAGCTGGACCGCTTCAGCGCCTCCCTTCCCCAGGCGTTGGAGACGGTGGCGCCCGCCGCTGCTGGCA
>JACCVM010000105.1 GCA_013698135.1 Euzebyaceae bacterium
GGTCGCCAGGCCGAGCATGCCTGCGGCGTCGGCCATGCGCCGGCCCCCGGTGACGAGGGCGGTCTCGTCGTCCGCGATGCGCTGGCCCCGCGGGTCGTCGCCGGTGCTCCGGGCGGTCCCTGGGGCCTACCGGCGACTCAACACCGCCGGTCCCAACGAAACGGACCGATGCCTTGCTCGTGGGGGCGACTCCCAACGCCTGTTGCGACCACCATATTAGTATCAATGAAACTACGGAAAACGTTGATAGTATCTCCTCCATGGATCGGAGTCGGTTCACCAGCGAGGCGTTCGGCCGCGTGATCGTGCCTGCTGGACCGTGGCCCTTCCCCAGCTACGTCCCCGCAGCCCTCCCGCGACGGTTGCAGCTCACTGCGGAGACCGTGCTCGCCCTGTCCGATGCCGATACCGCCCTGGGGCGGCTCGCCGGCGCCGGACGGCTACTGCCCGACCCGCACCTCCTCGCGCGCCCCTACGTGACTCGCGAAGCCCTGGCGAGCTCGCGCATCGAAGGCACCCAGGCCTCGTTGTCGGACGTCTATCAGGCTGCGGCGGAGGGAGGCAGCCGTGAGGACAGCGACGTCCGGGAGGTCGAGAACTACATCGCAGCGATGGATGAGGGCTTGCGCCTGCTCGCGACGCTTCCCATCTCCGGGCGGCTGCTCCAGGCGATCCACGCGGTCCTCATGCGGGGCGTCCGAGGCCGCGAGAATACTCCGGGGGAGTTCCGGCGCAGCCCCAACTGGATCTGTGCAGCGGACGATCGTCCCGAGAACGCCATCTTCGTCCCGCCGCCCGTCGAGGAGATGCACCGGAGCCTGGCCGATTGGGAACGGTTCGCGAACGGCGACCACAGCCTGCCCCCGCTGATCGCCTGTGCGTTGCTGCACTACCAGTTCGAGACGATCCACCCCTTCCTCGATGGCAACGGGCGGCTCGGCCGACTCCTCATCGTCTTCTACCTCATGGAGCAGCAACGCCTCACCCAGCCGCTGCTCTACGTGAGCCCCTACTTCGAAGCGCGACGCCCCGACTACTACGACCGGCTCCAAGCGATCCGCGAGCGCGGGGAGGTCCAGGAATGGCTGCAGTTCTTCCTCCGCGCGGTCACCACCCAGGCGACGGATGCCATCGACCGGGCTGAGGTGCTGGTCGACCTGCGAGAGCGGTACCGGCAGTCCCTCGCCGGTTCCCGAACCCGCGTCGCCGAGGTCGTGGACCTGATGTTGCTGACACCCGTCGTGACCACACGGCTGGTCGCCGACCGTCTGGCGGTGACGCCCCAAGCAGCCCTCAACTACATCAACGAGCTCGCCGAAAGAGGGTGGTTGCAGCAGCTGCCGACCCGGGGCCGCGGCGGCAGGATCTACTGGCTCGCTGCCGAGGTGTTCGCCGTGCTCGAAGCACCGGCCGCAGGCACATGATCGGCTTCTCCGCCGACATCTCCCACATTGCCTAAGCCCTACATCTCGCAACCCAACCCGAGGACGTTCGTCTTGGCGTAGGATGGGCCAAGTCTATCTAGTCTGTCTAGATGGGAGCGCAGAAATGATCTGGCAGCTGCAGGAGGCCAAGCAACGGTTCAGCGACCTGGTCCGCCGAGCCCAGGACGAGGGCCCTCAGGTGGTCACACGGCACGGTGACCGCGCCGTGGTGGTGATCTCCGCGGACGACTACGACCGGCTGACCCACCGCCGCGGAGACCTCGCCGAGTTCCTGCTCGAGGGCCCGGACTTCGACGCGCTCGACCTCGAGCGGAGCGGGGAGCCGCCTCGCGAGGTCGCGCTGTGACGTTCCTCCTGGACACCAACGTGGTGTCCGAGGCGCGCAAGCGGGGCGGCAACGCGGGCGTGAGACGCTGGCTGGCACAGCGAAGAACAGCCGAGCTGCATCTGAGCGTGCTCGTCGTGGGCGAGATCCGACAGGGGGTGGAGCGACTCCGGCGTCGCGACCCGACGCAGGCCGAGGTGTTCGACCGCTGGCTGGGGGAGCTCCTGGCCGGCTACGGAGACCGCATCCTCCCGATCACCGTGGAGGTCGCAGCCGAGTGGGGTCGCCGCAACGTCCCCGATCCGGTTCCCGTCGTCGACGGTCTCATGGCCGCCACAGCCGTGGTGCACAGACTGACCCTGGTCACCCGCAACACCGCAGACATGTCGAGAACCGGAGCGAGCGTGCTCGACCCGTTCGACCACCCGTAGCCGGATCAGGACGCCGGAACGGGTGCGTCGACGCTCGTACCGCCCCAAGACCCCGTCGTAGGCTGGTCGTCCACAGCCCGCGTGAAGAGGATGCGCCCCATGACCGACTCGCGTCCTACCGTCGAGGGCATGTCCGAGGTCCGGGTCCGACCGCTGCGCCGCTCCGAGTACGACCTGCTCGTCGAGCAGGGTGCGTTCGACCCCGACGAGCGGATCCAACGAGCACTTCATCCGCGGCATCGGGGCCTTCCCGATCGGCCTCGGCGCGGTGCTGCTCCTGACCCTGTCGATCGACGACGGGCCGATCTGGGTGCCGACGTCGTCGGGGCACTGCAGCCAGCGCCTCCTCGAAGGCGTGCCGGCAGATGAGCTCGTGCGCTTCGGTGGGCAGTGCCTGGACCTCTCCGAGGACGCGCACCTCGAGCGGCGGGCGTGGAGCTTACGGACCTTGGTCGGGCTCCGAGACGGCACGGCGGGCCAGCTCCTCGCGGAACGCGGCGAGATCGTCGAGCACGCCCGAGTGGAGGATCGCGAGAACACGGTCGTCGTCCACGTCGGCGTAGCCGTGCACCAGAAGGTTGCGGAACCTGGCGAGAGCGCTCAGAGACGCGGCGAGATCATCGGGAACCCATCCGCTCCGGCCGAGCTCGGCGAGCACACCCGCGAAGGTCGTGGGGGCGTCGAGCCCCTCGCTCGCAACGACGTGCTGACCGGCGTCGATGGCGACCTCGGCGGCGAGGACGAACAGGTACTTCACCGAGTTCAACCGGTCGGGATCCTGCCGCACGGGATCCCGCCCCATTCCTCGGAGCCGGTCGAGCTCACCCTCGATGCCCCGGAGCCGCTCGAGCAGCGCCCGCAGACGCAACGGATCCACCATCACCGATCCCCCCGTGCCATCGCCCCGAGCAGCGCGCGATCCAGCTCGGCGGCGTGGTGCTCGAAGTCCACCGCCAGCTTGAACTGCCGGACCTCGAACGCCACCCGCTCCGGGTCGTCCTGCCCGACCAGGACCAGCCGCTCGGTCAGGATGCGTCCGACCAGCCGCAGCGGGGCCGCCTCGAGGTCGACGAGGTCCACCGTGATGCCGACGGCAGCCTCGAGCTCGGCGCCGAGGCGCAGCGCGACGCCGAACCGGGCGTCGGCGTCGCGGTCGCCGTCGAACCGCACGGCCACGTCGAGGTCGCTGTCCGCCCGCGCCGTCCCCCTCGCCTGCGAGCCGAACAGGTAGGCGAAGCGGACCCCGTGGCGCGAGAGGACCTCGGCGACACGTGCCTGCTCGAGCAGGGCGAACACGTCGGTCTGGCGCTCCGCGGCGATTGACCGCGCGAGGAGCTCGCCGACCCCATCGAAGTCCACGGCGACGTCGGGGGGCGACCCACAGGGCGGCGCCCTCGTACGACCCCGTCCGGTCGGCGGTGCCCCCAGCGAACGCGGCGCCGCACATCAGGCCGAGCAGCTCGGGGAAGTGCGCCAGGTAGCCGGCGGCGTCGGGGAAGCACCAGCGGATGACCGGGTCGGCGGCGAACGCGGCGACGAGGCTGGCGATAGCCCGATCAGGCTCGACGTCGAGCCGCGGTCGTGGCGGGGCGGTGGGTGCGGTGGGTGCGGACATGCGGTCGACCTCCAGGAGGTGGGCGGCGCGCCCTTCGCGCCGCTGCTGCCCCCCGAGTCTGGGAGTGGCGGGATGGCGGGACCTGGGTGCTGGCACGTAGGCCGACCACGCAGCTCAACCGGGGCGGATCGGGCCCGGCAACGCGCCCAGCCACAGCGGCGCCGCGGAGTGGATCGACCGGGCCATCGACTTGGTAGCGCCGCACCCCCACGGGTGTGCCTGCGCGGCGACACCGACTTCTCGTTGACCGGCCACTTCGAGCATTGGGCGCAGCGCGTCGACTTCGTGTTCGGGATGGACGAGCAGTACGTGAATACGAGGCAAGGGGGACCGATCGAGTCGGTCGGCTCCATCGAAGTCGCGAGCCGGTCGTGACCGGGAGCGTCTTCAAGCGCTGCTCCAAGTGCTCGACGCGCGTGAAGGCGAAGTCGTGCGCGAAGTGCGGGTCATCCACATACAAGTGGGCGTTCGCGGTCGACGTCGGCAAGGACGCCAACGGCAAGCGACTGCAACAACTGCGCAGTGGCTTCCCCACGAAGGAGAAGGCCGAGCGCGCGCTGCACGAGGTCAAGTCGACCCTGCACCGAGGCACGTACGTCGAGCAGTCGACCCTGACGCTCGCCGAGTACCTGGTCGACGAGTGGCTCCCTGCGACCGCACCTCCGAGAGTGCGCCACGAGACCTGGGTAGACCGTCGCCGCAACCTCGAGAACTACGTCGTCCCGCGAGTCGGCGCGATCCAGCTGCAAGAGCTGAACGCCGCGCACATCAACCGGCTGTACGCCGACCTGCTCGCCAACGGCCGGATGCAGCGCGCAGGCGGACTGTCACCGACGTCGGTGCGACGCATCCACGCGATGCTTCGCAAGGCGCTGCGCGATGCCATCCGCTGGGGACGTGTCGAGCACAACGCGACTGACCTCGCCGACCCGCCAAGGTGGTCGCAGCGTCACGCCGGCGGAGTATGACGACATGGAGCGAGGAGGGTCTGCGGCGGTTCCTCAAGGCCACCGAGTCACACGCTCTGCCCGCCATGTGGACATTCGCCGCCACCACGGGTGTGCGTCGCTCCGAACTGCTCGGCATGCGCTGGTCCGACCTCAACCTCAGGACGGGCACCGCCACCATTCGGCAGATCGTGATCGACGGCCCGGGTGGCTACCGACTGGAGCGCGACCAGAAAGGCGTCGCGTCGGGGCGCACCGTGCACCTCAGCGCTCGGACCATCGCGGTGCTGCAGAGCCACCGCGCCGCCCAGGCCGAGGCCATGGAAGCAGCCGGTCCTGCGTGGAAGGACCACGATCTCGTCTTTCCCCGCGGCGACGGCACCTGGTGGAATCCGCCTGCCATCTCGCTGTCATTCATGCGGGCGGTCAAGGCCGCTGGCGTTCCGAGAATTCGCCTGCATGACGTGAGGCACTCGCACGCCAGCCTTCTGCTGGCTGCCGGCGTCAACCCCAAGGTCGTCTCGGAGCGGCTCGGCCACAGCTCGGTGGGCTTCACCCTCGACACCTACGCCCACGTGCTGCCCGGCATGCAGCCGGAGTCCGCAGAGCTGTTCGACCGGCTCGTTTTCGGAGTCGCCGAGACGAGCAACGACGACCAGGAGGAAGACCAGTGACCGTCATCCGTGATCGCGTCGTGATCGCACAACGAGAAACGCGCCGCCCCGGAGAAACGGAACAGCGCGCTGACCTGCGACTTCGTATGGAGCGGGTGAGGGGAATCGAACCCCCGTTGCGAGCTTGGGAATCTCGTTCGCCCCGTGCCGCCTGGTGTCGTCCCGTCACCGCCCATGCCGCTGACCTGGGCTTTTGCGTGTCAGCGGTGCCATCGCGTGCCGCGCGTGCCGCTACGTGTTCCGTCTCTTGTGATCGCGTCGTGATCGCGCTGGCGGGTTCTCCGCCGGGTCTAGGAGGTGACGCCGCGGCAGCGGGCAGGGTCGCCTGATGCCCGCGCAGGACGCCTCCTCGCTGGCGGAGGCGCGCGAGGCCCGCGACGTCATCGCGTTCGGCCAGGAGATCGGCCGCGTGCTGTCCGACGGCCGCATTGTCGGTCGCGCAGAGCCCTTCGCGAAGGTCTTCCCGTCAAGCCGTGCCGTCAAGAGAGCCGTCGGCCTCATGGCGTGGGCGGTGCTCGAGGACATCGCACTCGACGCCCGCATCGACGATCGGGGTCGCCTCGTCGCCGAGACCACCGTTCGCCGCATCGCAACGAACCTCGGGCTGAACAAGGACACCGTCACCAAGTACCTCGGCCGGCTTCGCGAGCATGGCTTCGTCCTCCAGGAGGAGTCCCGTGAGGTGGCCTCCGGGCGGTACGAGCCGTGCAGGTACGTCCTCAACCCGTCGGCGGGCATTGAGCGCTTCACGGTGACACCCGCGGAGCCACGGCCTGGTGAGCGGCAAAACCCGAGGTC
>JACCVM010000113.1 GCA_013698135.1 Euzebyaceae bacterium
GGGTCCTCCTGCTGGGCGTGCTGGGGTTCTGCGCCCTGTTCACCGAAGGCGCCGCCGCCGACTGGAGCGCGGTGTACCTGCGATCGGTGGTCGGCACCAGCGAGGGCGTGGCGGCGATCGCGTTCGCGGCCTTCTCGCTGGCGATGGCTGCAGGCCGGCTGGTCGGTGACCGCGTGGTCGCGGCGCTGGGATCAGTGCGCGTGGTCCGGATGGCAGGCTGCCTGGGAGCCGCGGGCCTGGCCGGCGCCCTGCTGGTGCCGAGCACCGCGACCGGGCTGGCGGGCTTCGCCCTGCTGGGCCTTGGGATGGCCTGCGTCGTCCCGCTAGCCTTTGCCGCCGCCGGCTCGGGCGACGCCGCCGGCGCGGCCGACGCCAGCGGTGGACGCGCGATCGCTAGCGTGGCGACCATCAGCTACCTCGGCTGGCTCTTGGCGCCGCCGAGCATCGGCGGTCTGGCCCAGGCGACCTCGCTGACAGCGGCGCTGGGGCTGGCGGTCGTGGCCACCGCGCTGATCCCTGTCCTCGCCGGCGTGCTGCGCCTGCCACGATGACCCCGGCCATGACCGCTGCGCAGGTCGTGCGAAGGTGGCTGCGCGGCCAGCGACTCGACGGGTGCGGACCCGGTGTCGCCAGCGGGATCCCCGACCTGGTTCGCGACGTGGGCGGGCTGCAGGCGCAGGTGGCCGAGGCTGCCGCACTGGGCGTGCGGGCCCGCAGCAGCGGCCTTGCAGCCGCCGACGTCGACCGCGTCCGCAGCCAAGAGCGCAGCGTCGTTCGCACCTGGGCATGGCGAGGCACCCGGCACCTGATCGCCGCCGAGGACCTGCGCTGGATGCTGGTCCTCGTCGCCCCCGTGGCCCTGCCGCGAGCAGCCCGCCGGCACACACAGCTCGGCCTCGACCACCGCACGCTGGAGGCAGGGGCCCGCGTCATCGCCGACGCCCTGGCTGGGAATGGCCCCCTCACCCGTGCCGAGCTGGTCGCCCGCCTGCGGACCACCGGGATCGACGCGTCCGGCCAGCGTGCGCCCCACCTGCTGTGGTGGACGGCGATGCACGGGACGATCTGCTGCGGGCCCGACCGAGGGCGCGACGCCACCTACGTGCTGGTTGAAGACTGGCTACCCTCGTTGCCAGCGGTCGACCGGGTGGCCGCGCTGAGCCGGCTGGCGGGCCGCTATCTCGCTGCCTACGGACCGGCGGCACCGCAGGATCTGGCGGCCTGGTCCGGGCTGCCGCTGAGCGACGCCCGCGCCGCCTGGTCGCAACTCGGCAACGAGATGGCCGGCCGGCTGACCGAGGTGCGCATCGGGACAGCGCCCACCTGGCTGCTGGCCGAGCAACTTGCGGAGACACCGGACGACCGGGAGCAGCCGGCGGTCACCCTGCTGCCCGCCTACGACACCTACCTGCTGGGCCACCGCAGCAGGGAGCTGATCGTGCCCGCCCAGCACTCGCGCACGGTGCATCCGGGGGGCGGGATCATCAACCCGGTGCTGTTGGTCGACGGCCGGGCCGCCGGGACGTGGAGCAGCCGGCGCCGGGGGCGGCGCGGCCTCGAGATCAGCGTTCGCCTCTTCGCCGATGCCACGTCCGTCGTGCGCGCGGCGGTCGAGCGCGAAGTCAACGACGTCGCCCGCTTCCTCGACGCCCCTGCGCACGACCTCATCCTGGAGTCGCCGGAGGCTTAAGCAAGCAGGTCGGCGACCCAGCGGTCCACCAGCTCGCCGAGCACACCAAGCGGCACCGCGCCGTGTCGCAGCACTTCGTCGTGGAAGGCCGGGAGGGAAAAGTCGCTGCCCAGCGCCCGCTCGGCCTGCGCGCGCAGCCGGCGGATCTCCAGCTGACCGACCTTGTAGCCCAGCGCCTGGCCCGGCCAGGAGATGTAGCGGTCCACCTCGTTGGCAATGTTGTTGAGCGCCAGCGGGGAGTTGTCGGTCATGTAGGCGATGGCCTCGTCCCGGCTCCACCCGAGGTGGTGCAGGCCGGTGTCGACCACCAGCCGGCAGGCCCGCCAGGAGTCGAACGACAGGATCCCAAGGCGGTCGGTGTCACTGGAGTACAAGCCCATCTCGTCGGCGAGTCGTTCGACGTACAGTGCCCAGCCCTCGGTGTAGGCGTTGATCGCGGCGTGCCGGCGAAAGTCGGGCACGCCGTCCAGCTCCTGCGCGATCGCCAGCTGCAGGTGGTGGCCAGGCACCGACTCGTGGAAAGCCAGCGCTTCGGCCTCGAAGCGGGGCCGGGTCTGTGGCGCCCAGGTGTTGATGTAGTAGGTGCCCGGCCGCGAGCCGTCGTCGGCGGGCGGGAAGTAGTAGGCGATCGTGCCGTCCTTCACCTCGTGCGCGGCCATCTCGCGCACCCGGCAGTCGGCCCTCGGCAGGCGATCGAACCACGACGGCACGTGCTCCTCAGCGCGCCGCAAGGCTTGCTCCGCCGTGGCCCGGACCTCCTCACTGGTGTCAAAGCGCAGCTCGGGGTCATTGCGCAGCCGGTCGAAGATGGTGCGCAGGTCGCTGGTGCCAAGGACCGGTCTTCCCAGCTCCCGGTATTCGTCAGCAAGCGCCGCGACCGCGTCGGCGCCCATCTGGTGCAGCTGCTCAGGCGACAGGTCCAGCGAGGTGTACTGGCGAATGGCGCGGGCGTAGATCTGGGAGCCGTCCGGCAACCAGGTTACGCCGCTGTGCTCGGGCGGGCGGGCGGCGGGAAGGATGTCGGTGTGCAGCCGATCGCGGTAGCGCTGCAGCGCCGGGCGCACCGTGTCGGTGAGCCGCTCCTGCACCCGGTTGCGCCAGGCCGAGGCGGTGGCCTCGTCCCAGGCGGCCGGTGGGGCGGGCGTCAGCAGTGGATCGTCGGCCACCGGGCTGGCCAGATACTCGTCGAGCTGGCGAATGGTGGTGCTGACCGCCTGTGCCGGCGGGGTGCGGCCGGCGGCGACACCATCGACCAACCGCTGCTCGGACTGCGCCAGGTACCCGGGAACCTTGCCGTAGCGCGCGAGCAGCGCCTCGGCGTCGGCTGGCGAGGTGAGCGTGAGGTTGGGGACGGTTTCCAGCAGCTCGGCGTGGGGGCTGCGAAAGGTCGGCGTGACGGTGTACTCGGCCTCTGCCGAGTCCAGCGCTTCGATGTCGCTGCGCAGCTCGAAGCGCAGGATCGCCAGGTTGATGCGGTCAGCCACGGGAAGCGCGGCATCGTCGAAGGCGTCAGTGCGCTCCA
>JACCVM010000164.1 GCA_013698135.1 Euzebyaceae bacterium
GTGCGGATCGACACCACGCCGTCCATCGCCGAGCCGAGCACGGGCAGCTCGAACTCGTAGGCGTCCAGCTGCCAGGAGATGTCCACGTCCTCGGGGTCGCGTGTGCGCCGCGACGGGACGATCGCGATGTCGTCGAAGCCGTACGCGCGACGACCGCTCTTGCCGATGCCGATCTCGATCTCCGCCACCGCAGCAACTCCCAATCTTGGGCCGGTCCGGCCGCGATCGCGGCGGCCCAGCCGTGGACGTGGGGAAGAACAGCAGGGTAGCGCATGGTGGTCATGCCGCCGTGCTTGGAAAGGCCGTACGCTGGCGCGCGTGCCTGACGACTACGACGAGTTGAGCGACTCCCCCGAGGACGACGACGACGGTGCTCCGCTGCCGCTGGATCGCCACGAGGCCGCACGGGTCCGTCGCGACCTGGAGGACCTCACGGTGTTCCGCCAGACCTTCGAGCCGGAGGGCTTCCGCGGCACCAGCATGTTCTGCGCAGACTGCGTCGAGGAGCACTACTACGACTGGGCGATCCTCGAACAGAACCTGCGGGCGCTGCTGGAGTCCGGCGAGGTCCCGGTGCACGAACCCGCTTTCGATCCCAAGCCCGACGAGTACGTCGGCTGGGAGTACGCCCAGGGCTACCTCGACGGGCTGGCCGACGCGGGCGCCCAGCTGCTGCCCGTGCTCACCGGGCCCGACGGCAGCTGCCCGTTCTGCGGCACGCAGCTGCACGACGGCGGTGAGCAGGCACTGTTCTGTCCCGCCTGTGGCACCCACCTGGGCCCAGCCCGCATCGCTCGCGCCCTGCTTGACCGCGGTTGGGACACCGAAGCGGTGACCGAGTTGTTGCGGGGTGCCCGGGTACCGCCGCTGCGTGGTCTGCCCGCGTGACCGAGGCCGCGCAACGCAACGTCGGCGCGCACACGTTGCTCGTCGTCGAGGGTGACCTCACCACCCAGGTCACGGATGCCGTGGTCAACGCGGCCAACGAGCAGTTGGCACACGGCGGCGGTGTTGCCGCCGCCCTGGCGCGGGCCGGCGGGCCAGCGGTCCAACGTGAGTCCGAGCGCTGGGTCGCCGAACATGGGCCGGTCGGGCCGGGACAAGCGGCGGTGACGACGGCGGGTGAGATGCCGGCGCGGTGGTTGGTCCACGTGGTGGGACCTCGTCACCGCGACGGCCAGGACAATGAAGGACTGTTGCGACAGGCCGTGCGGGCGGCGCTGGACGCGGCCGTGGACGCCGGGGCGACGTCGGTTGCCCTGCCGCTGATCTCAGCTGGCGTCTTCGGCTACCCGCTGGAGGAAGCCGCTGACGTGCTCGTGTCGCAGGCACACGACTGGTTGAGCGGGCGCGTCGGCGGGCCGCCCCTCGAAGTTCGGCTGGTCGGGCGCGGCCAGGCGGCCGTACGAGCCCTAGAGGTCGCGGTGTCGCGGCAGCAGGGCCCGCCGATCTAACAGATCACGGCGTCGGGCGACCGATGCTGGCGACCTCAAGTCCCGCCGCGGTCAGCTTGTCGGGGTCCCAGATGCCGCGGGCGTCCACCACGACCGGGTACTCAAGCAGCTCCTGCAGCTGGTCGGGGGCAATTGAGCGGTACTCGTCCCACTCGGTGCACACGATCACGCCGTGCGCGCCGCGCAGCGCGTCCTCGGCGTCGTCGCAGAAGATGGCGTCGGGATAGCGCTCGCGCAGGTGGCCCAGCGCGACCGGATCGTGCAGCCGCACCACGGCACCCTCGGCGAGCAGCGCATCGATGACCTCCAGCGCCGGCGCGTCGCGGATGTCGTCGGTCTGCGGCTTGAACGCCACCCCCAGGATCGCGATCTGCTTGCCGGACAGGTTCCACAGCATCCGTCGCAGCTGGCGCAGCGGCCAGGATTTGGCCTCACGGTTGATCCGCTGCGTCTCCCGCAGCATCCCGAAGTCGTAGCCCATCTCGGCAGCGATGTGGACGAACGCCTCCACGTCCTTGGGGAAGCAGCTGCCGCCGTACCCGAGGCCGGCGTTGAGGAACGCGCGGCCAATGCGAGCGTCGTGGCCCATCGCGTCAGCGACCTGCCAGACGTCAGCACCGGCCAGCTCGCACACTCGTGCCACCGCGTTGATGAAGCTGATCTTAGTGGCCAGGAAGGCGTTGGAGGCGTGCTTGATGAGCTCCGCGGTGCGCACGTCGGTCGCGACGTAGGGGCAACGGTGCCGGTCCAGCAACGGCTCGTAGACGCGGCGCATGACCGCGTGTGCGCGCTGGCTATCGGCCCCGACCACGATCCGGTCTGGACGCAGCGTGTCCTCCAGCGCCGTCCCCTCCTTGAGGAACTCAGGGTTGGACACGACCTCGTGGTCGACGCTGAGGCCGCGGGCACGGCTCTCCAGGGCCAGGGCCTGAGCGATGCGCCGACCGGTCTGGACCGGCACCGTGGACTTCTCGGCGACGACGAGTGGCGCGGTGGCGTGCTTGGCGACGGTCGCTGCTACCGCTTGCACGGCGGACAGGTCCGGAGAGCCGTCCGCTCGTGCCGGCGTCCCGACGCAGATGAACGCGACCTCGGCCCCGTCCAGGGCCTCGGCCGGCTCGGTCGTGAATGTCACCAGCCCCGCCTCGACGCCTGCCTTGGTCAACTCCGGCAGGCCCGGCTCGTAGAACGGCACGACCCCCTGACGCAGGGAGTCGACGCGACTCTGGTTGTCGTCGACGCCGACGACCTCGTGGCCCAGGTCAGCCAGGCAGGCGACCGTCACCAGGCCGACGTGTCCCACACCGATCACCGTGATCTTCACTCTGCCTCCAACGCGTGCGCAGCCCCTCTGTTCCCGGGAAAGGACGGCGGCTACCCGCCCGCCCGAAGATATCACGCTGGGTGATAGGCCCGTGACGCTCGTGGTAGGCGCCGCCGGGCGTGATTGCGACAGTGGAGTTGGTGCCTGCCGGTGCGCCGCCGAAGGCAAACGCTGTTCCAACGATTGACATCTGCGCGGGATCAGTCCACACTTGGCCAGCCGTGGGTCGATGGCGAGGGGACTGTGCATCGGCTCCGACGGCTGGAAATACCGGGCTCAAGGGGGAGTTTTGACTAGCCCTGCTCCGAACGAAGTTGAGGACGTGTTCCTTGAATTCGGAGCGGCAGTGGCAAGACAACGGGGGGCAAGTGGTGCGGCGACAAGGAACAGTAGTTTCAGCGCGCGGCCAAGTTGGTGAGCCGCGTGGCGACATGGCCTGGAGCGGGACGGGGCACGGGTTGCGGACAGAGGCGCTGGGTCAGGTTCACGGACTCACGTTGGTGGCGGCACTCGGTGCGCAGCACCAGCCGAGCGTCTATGAGCAATGGGTAAAGCCAGCCATCGATCGGCTGGTCGGCGCCCTGCTCATCGTGGCGCTGA
>JACCVM010000172.1 GCA_013698135.1 Euzebyaceae bacterium
TGCCAGGATCTGCGACTCGCGGTCTGACAGCGGCATCATCGGACTCCGACGATCGTGGCCCGTGCGTTGTGGACCTCCCTTGATTGTGCGACAGATTCGTCCCCCGCGCAGCCGCCAATCTCACCCCTGGGCCGTGCCAAGGTCAGGGGTGCCGACATAACGGGTGCCTGGCAGGACTAGGACGTCGCTCACAGGGTTGCCGTCGGGAAGCTCAGCGGCGACCACCGAGCCAGGTGGCGGCAGAGCGACGCGGGGAAACAACGGGTGGACGGTCTGCCACGCGGCCAGCGCGACCAACCCCACCACCCACGCCGCGATCGCGACGAACCGCATCCACCTATCCACTGGCGCCACCCCCAACGGCATCAGCCGAGAACCGCTACACCGGGGACACCCCGCGACGAGACTTGTGGGCGAACGCGTAGGCGAAGCCGCTGGCCAACGCCAGGGCGACGCCCGCGACGGCCCACGCAAACGGGTCGAACCCACCGCAAGACGACGACCCTGTCGCCAACGACCCTGTCGCCAACGATCCCGACCCCGACGGCGGGCAGGGCCGGTACGGCAGGGCGAGGACCGCCACCAGCAAGCAGGTCGTGGCCACACCCGCGAACAGGCCGAGTCCCTCCGGCCACAGCCGCGCTCGACCAGCCACCGTCCACAGGGCGCCGAGCACCAGCGGTGCGAGGAACATCCCGATGGTAAACCCCGTGAGCACGCTGAAGCTCAGAAGTGTGCCCGCACCGGCCCAGCCCGCGAACCAACGCCAGCCGCCGGCGGCGTCCGCCGGGTTTCGTCGGGAGACGGCAAATGCCGTCACGGCAACCGCCAGGGCCACGAGCAGCAGGACCATGAGTTCCTTCCACTCACGAGCTGCGCTACCGCTTCGCTACTTGAGTGCTTGGGCGCCACCTGCCTGGGCGGGAGCGGCCCGCCGACACGATAACGCCACCGCCCCGGGAGACCGTCATCGGCCCTCGAAGACGGCGTCGCGCCGCTGGGCGCCGGCGCGCGCCGCTTCAGCAAAGTCCGCCGACGCCAGGCAGCGCTGCTGGACTTGACGCTCCGCCCTCAGCGCTTGGTCGCGCCCGGCCGCGAAGCTGTCACGCAGAAGACCGGCGACGGCGCCGGTGGCCACGGTTGGGCCTCGAGCCAGCCGTGCGGCGAAGGCCCGCGCCGCCGCAGCGAACTCGTCGGGCTCGCCGAGCACGGCGTCGAGCAGGCCCCACGACAAGGCCGTTGGCGCAGCGATCCTTCGGGCGGTCACCGCCATGTCGGTGGCGCGGCTCAGGCCCACGATCCGAGGCAGCCGCCAGGTCGCGCCCAGATCAGGGATCAATCCCCAGCGCGCCTCCAGCAGCCCAAAGTCGGCATCGCCGGCGCCGACGCGCAGATGGCAGGCGAGCGCCAGCTGGCACCCGGCTCCCAACGCCACGCCTTGCACCGCGGCGACGGTCGGCACGGCAAGGTCCTCGAAGGCCGTGAACGCCTGTTGCATCTCGGCGATGGCCTCGTCGTCGGGCGCCTGGCCCGTCGCCTGCCCAGCGAACAACGAGACGTCCAACCCAGCGCTGAACGCCCGGCCCGCACCCGTGACCAGGACCGCCCGGCAACGCCGGTCGGCGATCGCCGCAGCGGCCTGGTCGGCCGCGCGGGTCAGGCCCTCGAACACGGTGGCGTCCAGGGCGTTGAGCTTGGCTGGCCGGTTCAGCGTCACTACGCCGACTCGGTCGTCGCCGACTTGGAAGGTGACCGTCACCGTTGCGGTCCTTTCGGGCGAGCGCTCAGGGAGCGCTGATCAAGGCGCATCATCGGTCGTCGTCGAGCAACGCCCCCCGGGTCACGGCAGCGTCGCCGAACCGGCTGCGCGCGTCGTCGGCGGCACGGTCCAGCAACGCCCACCGGTCATCGTCGAGCAACCCCAGCTGGCGCGACGCGCTTTGCGGCACCAGGTTGGCGGTGCCAAGGCCGACCAGCCGCACGCGCACCCGTTGCAGGCGCAATGCGTCCAGCAGCGCCGAAACCTCATGGTGCAGCTCGGTGGCCTGGTCGGTGGGAGCGGCCAGTGTCTTGGACCGCGTGATCGTGACAAAGTTGGCGTAGCGCAGCTTCAGGGTGACCGTGCGAGCGGCGACCTGCCCTCGGCGCAGGCGGCGGGCCACCTTCTCCGCCAGGCGCAGCAGTTCGCGGCGCAACACCTCGGGGTCGTCGACGTCGCGGTCGAACGTCTCTTCGGCGCTCATGCCCTTGGCCGCCTCAGCGGCCACGACCGGGCGGTCGTCGCTGCCGCACGCCAGCTGATGCAACTGGCGAGCGGCGGCCGGACCCACCAACCGGCTCAGCGTCGTCGCGGGCAGGTCGGCGAGCGCGCCGACGGTGCGCACTCCGAAGCGCTCCAGGCGGACGGCGGTCTGCTCCCCCACGCCCCACAGGTCGCGAACACCCAGCGGCCGGAGGAACTCACCAACGCCGACGGCCGGCAGGTGCAACAGGCCGTCGGGCTTGGCCTTGGTGGAGCACAGCTTTGCCAGGAACTTGTTGGGCGCCACCCCGACGCTGGCTGGCAGCCCCAGCTCGTCACGGATCCGCCGGCGCAGCATCGCTCCCAGGGCGGCGGGCGAGCCGAACAGCCGGACGCTGCCACCGACGTCGAGGAACGCCTCGTCCAGCGACAGCGGCTCCACCAGCGGCGTCACCGAGCGGAAGATCTGGTGCAGGCCGGCGGAGACCTGCTGGTAGCGACCAAAGTCCGGGCTCACGACCACCGCGTCGGGGCACAGCCGCAGGGCGCGGGCCATGGGCATGGCCGATCCGACGCCCATCGCCCGTGCCTCGTAGGACGCGCTTGCGACGACGCCACGCCCACCCTGGCCTCCGACGAGCACGGGCCGGCCGGCCAACGAGGGGTCCGCCAGCACCTCGACGGACGCGTAGAAGGCGTCCATGTCGACGTGGAGGATCGGTTCCGCAGGTCGGGGGCCGCGCATGGCGTCACCACGATACGGCGACGGGGTCGCCCGACTTCAGCGCCTTCGAGCTGCGTTCGGTGGCCGTCTTCGCCGAAGCTGCTGCCGCCGCCATCGCCAACGCCCGGCGCCACGCGATCAGCGAGGAGTGCGTGGTCGACCTCACCGAGCTCGACCAGCTCAAAGACGAGTTCCTGGCCTTGATCACCCACGAGCTCCGCACACCGCTGACGTCCCGCGACAGCATCCTCGACACGTCGCTGCGGCGCCCCTGCAACGGCAGGGTTCCGTCTCTGACCGTCGACGCCCCGCGGGCCACCGCGGGAGCGCATGATCTGGAAGTCGTTGTGCCGGCGGACCCACTCGAGTGCTGGGTGGACAGCGACGCCTTGAGCCGGATCGTGACGAACCTGGTCGCCAACGCCGTCAAGTACACCCCGAACGGGTCGCACGTCGTCGTGACCGCGGCGCCGAGGCGCACGGCGGTCGTGCCGAGGCGGGCGAGAGCGAGGCCGGCGGCGCCCAGTTCGTCGTTCACTTGCCGAGCCTTCAGCCCCCGGCTGAGCCGGGGGAGGAGTGCCACAGCTTGCGTGGCGGGTCGGTGTCCTCCGCCTCCTGATCCCGCTGGCGCCACGGCCGCGCCCGCTGCTCCTGCTGCTCTTGCTGCTCTTGCTGCCAGGTGTCGTGCTTGGGATGCGCCGGATGGCTGCGCGGCAGCCGGGCGAGGTCACCATGGTCGACACCCGGATGGCGATCCGCCGGATCGGCCCACGTCGTGCCGTTCGGTCCAATGCGCGACGGCGCAGCAACGCCTGGCTGCAGGTGCAGGCCCGAGCGGCCGGGCGCACCGTGGATGCCCGACGGTGACTGGTCGGAGAAGTCGCGCGCGGCCTGGCTGCCCTGCGGTCCCTGCTGGGTCAGTGCCTCGTCGAGCGATCCATCGCGCCACGCGTGCATCAGCCGGCGCAGATCCCACACCACCTCGGCGTTCAGCGACACCCCCCGGCGCCCCGTGCGGTGCACGGTCCCCTCGACGACCAGCAGCCAGGAGTGGAACACCGTCCACGCGCAGCGGTCGTGCACCGACTCGAAGAACGTCGCGTCGCTCACGCCGGTCGCGTCGTCCAGCGACAGGAAGATGATCCGCTGGCCGGACTTCACCGGTGGGGTCTGGGTGGCGACTTTCACCCCCGCCACGCGCACCCGCTGGCCGTTGCGATAGGACAGCATATCGACTGCCCGGGTGACGCCGAGCGTGTCGAGCAGGCCGTCGTAGAAGCGGATGACGTGGGTCGAGGCATCGATGCCGAGCACCTCCAGTTCGGCGCGGACCTTCTCGCTGAGTCCGTACTCGGTCAATCCCGGCGATGTTGGTCGCTCCAGCAGTTCGAGCTGTTCGGGCGCGTCGGGGTCGGTCGGCTGGTGGCGGCGGAGGCCGGACCAGCGCTCGCTGACCTCCAGTAGCAAGTCTCGCCGCGTCCGGACCCGGCCCGATCCCGGTTCCGTTAGTCCGACGCCGCCGAGGATGTCCAGCGCCCCGGCGTGCGCCAGCGCCTCGGCGACCGGGGCCGACAGCGCCCCTCGCCGGCGCAGGTCACCCACCGACGTGAACGGCCGCGCCAGCAGCAGACTCTCGATCATCCGGTCGTCGATCCCCGCCACGTCTTGCAACGCCAGCCGCACCCCGAACCGCCACCCCGGCTCCCCCGGCACCCCGCCTTTGTCGAACCCACTCGCCGGCACCGGGTTTTGCCCTTCCGCATCCCAGCGCCACCCCCGCGGCAAACGCCGCCCTTCCAACGTTCTGATCTCCTCGCCTCCTTGCTCCGCGCCCGCAACCTCTCCACCGACTGGGTGCGCGTCCGGACAATGACGTCCGCAATCGCACCCGCTCGGCCTCGCGCCGCCGACCCCCGCGCCGACTGGATGCGGATTCGGACACTGATGTCCGCAACTGCACCCGCTCGGCCTCGCGCCGCCGACCCCCGCGCCGACTGGGTGCGGGTCCGGACACTGATGTCCGCAACTGCACCCGCTCGCGTCGGCGGCGGGCCGCACTCCGAGCAACGCCAACGCTTCGTCGGCTGGCAACCGCTCGACTCGGTAGTCGCGCGCCGAGCGGTTGATGTCCAACGGCAGCACGGCCACCCCGAACTGGCGCGCGTCGTCGAGCAGCAGGCGCCGGGGATACATGCCGGGATCGTGGGTCAGCAACCCGGCCACGAACTCGGGCAGGTAGTGCGCCTTGAGCCATGCCGAGCGGTAGGTCGGCACGCTGAACGCCGCCGCGTGCGCCTTGCAGAACCCGAACGACGCGAACTGCGCCAGCGCGTGCCACAGCGACTCGGCGACCGCCTCGGGCACCCCCCGCTGACGGGCACCGCCGACCAACCAGGCATGCAAGTCCTCGAGCTCGTTGGGGTCGCCGAGGCGCCGGCGGACCAGGTCCGCGGTCGCCAGGTCGCAGCCGGTAAGCGCGGCCACCGATCGCATCACCTGCTCGTGGTAGACGATCACGCCGAAGGTCTCGCCCAGTGCCTCTTCCAGCAGCGGATGCGGGTAGACGACCTTGGACTGCCCGAGTCTGCGTTGCAGGAACGGGCCGACCATGTCGCCCTTGACCGGCCCGGGGCGGAACAGCGAGATGTCAACGACCAGGTCGGACAGGTGCTCGGGTTGGAACTTGCCGACCAGCTCGCGCTGGCCGGGTGACTCGATCTGGAACATGCCCAGCGTCCTGGTGGAGCGGATCAGCTCGTAGGTGTCAGCGTCGTCCCACGCCACCCGATCGAAGTCGAGATCCTCGCCGCGGGTGCGGCGCACCTCCTCGACGCAGTGGGTCATGCTCGACAGCATCCGCACGGCAAGGATGTCGAGCTTGCATAGGCCCAGCGACTCGACGTCGTCCTTGTCGAACTGCGCCATGGCGAACCCGTTGGCGCTGCGCTCCAGCGGCACGCGGTCGCGCAGCGTGCGGTCGGAAAGCAGCACCCCGCACGGGTGCAGCGCGATGTGGCGGGGAAAGCCGTCGAGACGCTCGACGACGTCGAACAGCAGCGCGAGGTGAGTACGGTCCAGGTTCAGCCCGCGCATCTCGGGCAGGTGCGCTACAGCGGAGCGCACGTCGCCGGCGCGCACATGGGGGAACGACTTGGCGATGTAGTCGACCTCGTTGGCCGGCATGCCCAGCGCCTTGCCGACCTCGCGGATGGCCATGCGTGCCTTGAAGGTGTCGACCATCGCGACGCACGCGACCCGGTCCTCGCCATAGCGCTCGAGTAGCTCGCGGTAGATGTCCTCGCGACGGGCGGACTCGACGTCGATGTCGATGTCGGGCAGCTCGTCGCGATAGGGGTTCATGAACCGCTCGAACACCAGGTCGTGGGCGACCGGGTCGACATCGGAAATGCGAAGGGCGTACGTGATGACGCTGCCGGCCGCCGAGCCACGGCAAGCGGCCATGATCTGCTTGCCGCGGATGAGATCCATGATCTCGGCCACGGTCAGGAAGTACGGCGCCAGGCCGAGCTGCGCGACCATCGCCAGCTCACGGTCGAGCAGGTCACGGTGGCGGTCCCCAACGTCGGCGTAGCGCTCGGCCAAACCGGCCTCGCAGCGGGCGCGCAGCGCGGCCAACGGGTCATCGCCGCAGGCAACGAAGTCAGGGACGTGCAAGACGCCGAGGCCGAGATCGACCCGGCAGGCGTCCGCCGCCCAGGCGGCGTTGGCGATCGCGTCGGGCCGCTCGGCGAACACCCGAGCCATCTCGTCGGCGGTCTTGAGGTACCCCTCGGCGTTGCGGCGGCTGGCGTGGCGGGGATCCAGCGGCACCTGCTGGCGCACGGCGTCCATCACGTCGGCGATCCGCGCCCCAGCGGGCGTCAGGTAGCGCGGCGCCTGGTGCGCCACGGCCCTCAGCCCCAGCCGGTCGGCGAGGGCGAACCGCACCCGCGCCCGCGTGTCGTCACCTGGCGCCAGATGGTGGGTCACCCCGACCAGCACCGACGAGGGCCCCACCAGCTCCATCCACCGCCGCGCCTCGGCCTCCGCTGCCCCAGGCCGCCCCGCATCCAGCAACCGGGCAACGGG
>JACCVM010000174.1 GCA_013698135.1 Euzebyaceae bacterium
ATGCTACGGCAAAGCGATGAAAGCCCTGGTCAGCGGCACAGTTTGAGCTCAGCCGACACAGCGTGTCATGGGCTTGAAGCGATTTAGGTCCTGGTGCCCTCACGGGTATGCGGGTTCAACTCCCGCCTCGCGCACACGTCGCGCCTGCATCCGCAGCAGGCACCGATGTCGCACTCCTTTCTTGCGTAGGCCCGACGCCCCGGCCGCTACCGTCGCAGCGGCCACGGCATGCACGCGGGTACGGTTGCGAGATACAGGCGATGGGGCTCGCCTCAAACCGCCCGACCCGGCTGATGGTCCCTACTCCCGCAGGTGCGCCGCGTAAAGGAGTAGGAGTTATGCCCCCCGACGAGTTCGCAGGCGGCGACATACCAGTGGCGTCCACACCTGCGGAGCCGGACCGGCGGAAGCGGCTGCGCTTGCTCGTCGCGCGACTTCCGGTCGACCCGGATCTGGCGCCAGCCGTCACCCCGCCGCTGCGTCACGGCCCGACCGCCGTTGTCGTCGCCGTGGGCGGCGTCGCCGGCGCGTGCGCTCGTCATGCCCTTGCGCTCGCGTGGCCGCACCACGCCGGTACGTGGCCATGGTCCCCGCTCCTGACCAATGTGTCGGGCTGTCTTGGGCTCGCCGTGCTGCTCGTGGTGCTCGCCGAGCGCCTACCCCGCGCCCGCTACATCCGACCCCTGCTCGGCACCGGCGTGCTTGGCGGGTACACCACCTTCTCGACGTTCACCGTGGACGTGGTGCAAATGGTGCACGCGGAACGGCTTCTGTCCGCCGCCGGCTACGTCGTCACGATGGTCGTCGGCATGCTCTTCGCCGTGCTTCTGGGACTCGTTCTCGCCCGTGCCGCGTTACGGCTGGCCAACCCGCACCGGTGGCATCGCCAGATCCGTCACGCCCGCGTCACACCAGGCGGGGACCGGCCGTGATGTGGCTCGCGGTCGCCGTCGGCGCGGCGGTTGGAGCACCCTGCCGCTACCTGCTCGACACGTGGCTGACCTCGCGCTTCGGCCGCTGGCTGCCGTGGGGCACGGTGACGGTGAACTTGATCGGTAGCGCCCTCCTCGGGATGCTGGCCGGAACGGCGCTCGTGCGCCCGGTGAACGCTGCAGTCTCAGCGCTGCTGGGAGTCGGCTTCTGTGGAGCGTTCACCACCGCCTCCACGCTCGCATGGGAAACCGTTGCGCTCGCGGAAGACGGTTGGCCAGCGCGCGCGGTTGCCAACCTGGCCCTCAGCCTCGTCGCGGGTCTTGGACTTTCCGCGGCCGGTTTTGCGCTTGCCCTGGTCTGGTGAACGTCTCGGCGACCGCCCGACGCCCAGCAAGAATCTCTCGGCGAGAAGGTCGTTTACGACGCGAACTTCAGAGACGGTTCCCTCGGAGGAGGCCCCCGCCAGCCGTTACTCGAGCACGAAGGTGATCTTCATGACCACCTTGTACGCCGTGATGTTGCCGTCAGAGATACTGACCTCTTGCTCCTTGATCCAGGCGCCCTCCACGTTGCGCAGCGTCTGGGTGGCACGCTGGACACCCTGTCGTATGGCGTCTTCGAAGCTCTGATCTGACGTGGCGCTGATCTCGGTGACGCGAGCAACAGACATCGACCGCTTCCTCCGGTTGTCGACCTCCCCAGCCACTACCCGGCGAAGGGCCGCCTACGCCTGCAACGTCGCACGTCTGCGGCGTTCGGTCCACGTAGCGGCTACCGTCACCGCAGGTGGGTAACGCCACGGCCGAGGTAACCATTGGCTGCGCTGTGACAGCTGCGGTGTGACGTACAACCCGGCGTCGTGGCCGAACACGCATCTCGCAGCCAGTTCTGAGCGGACGAAGCGGTAAGCCTTTCGGGCGGGATCGCCCTCAGGTCCTGCCGACGCTCACCATGTAGACGGCGGCCTCGTGGCGACCGTCGACGTCGAGCATCTTGTTGATCGCATCGTCCATGAACGCGCCGACGGCGCACGCGCCGAGCCCCATGGACGTCGCCGCCAGGTAGGTGTTCTGCCCGATGTGGCCCGCCTCGATGAGGCCGTAGCGGTACGTGCGGTCCTGATACTTGAACCGCATGCGCTGGAAGATCACCGTCAACACCAGCACGACGTTGGCCTGGCCGAGGAACTCCTGCATCAGTCCCTGGCGAACCACGGCCGCGCGCAGATCCCCAGTGCGCACGCTGGCCAGCGAATGATCCTGAATCCCGTAGTGGTAGACGCCTGGCTCGAGACCGTCGACGTTGTGCACCACGGGGTAGACCTCGATCGGGTACAGCGCCCCCGAGGAGGGATGGCTGCGCAGGCCGCCGCGCTCGTAATTCATGCCGCAGGTAAGCCACAGGACCCGTGACAACTCGTCGAGGGCCATGGTCGTACCCGCGTAGGTGCGGGTCGAATGCCGGCGGGCGATCGCCTCCTCCGTCGGCAAGCCACCATCGATCGCCGGCGGCGGCAACGCGATCGAGGCGGCCGCTGGATACGTCTTGTACTGGGGCGGGCGATCACCCCAGTCGGCCACCGCACCGATGGCGTCGAGGACTCCCGGCTTGCTCCACTCGTGATACACGACGCCGACGTCGGCGCCGCCGGGGATGACCGGCGGCGGGCGCAGACCTCGGCCGGCGAACCCGCCGGCGAGGCCACCAACGCCGAGGCCGAGCAGACCGCGGCGGGACAGCAGGGCGGTTCCGGCGGCACGTCCCACGACGGCGGGTGTGATCGGCTCACTGGACATGGCCAGCGCAGGCGCGGCGTCAGGCCCCCTGCCCGACGCAGGGCCACGGGCAGCGGTTCGCCGGAAGCGGAAGCGCGCGTAGGCGACCATCTTCCGCCAGTTCAGGCAGACATGTGCCAGCGCGAACACCGTCATGGCGTAGCCGGAGTAGGTGTGCCATGAGAAGTCGTTGAGGTCCCACAGGTGAGCCACCGTGCCGGTCAGGATCGCCGCCACGGCGACGGCGAACAGTCCGGCACTGATGAGATGGTTCAGGTCATGGCGTACCCGTCGCATGCGGTCCTCGAGCGTCGGCGTCACTCCCGCCCCCCAGCATGCCTCGCCATGCCGCGCGCCGTTTCCTCATCGCCCCGGCGGGCAGGAGAGGTCTACAGGTCGACGCGCTGGGACAGGATGACCGTCCGATCCCCCGGCAGGCCGAAGTAGCGG
>JACCVM010000177.1 GCA_013698135.1 Euzebyaceae bacterium
CGCGACCACTACGCCGAGGTCACCGCCGCCAACGCCGCTGAGCTGCTGGCCCAGATCCGGCCGGGTGACGTCGTCCTGCTGCACGACCCGCAGACGGCCGGTATGGTCGACGCCGCCCGCTCGGTCGGCGCCAAGGTGGTGTGGCGCTGTCACATCGGTGTCGACGAGCCCAACGCCGTGGTGGCCGCGACCTGGGGATTCCTGCAACCGTTCCTGGCCAAGGCCGATCGGTTCGTGTTCAGCCGCGCCGCGCACGTGCCAGCGTGGGCGCCGCCCGACTCGGTGCACATCGTGCCCCCGTCGATCGATCCCTTCGCCGTGAAGAACGCCGAGATGTCGGCCGGGGCCGTCCGGGCGATCGTCGCCAGCATCGGCCTGGTGGCGACCGACGGCGCGACCGAGATGCCGACGTTTCAACGCCGGGACGGATCGCCAGGTCGCGTCGACCACCTCGCCGACATCATCCGCACCGGCCCACCGCCGCCGCCGGAAGCACCGCTGGTCGTCCAGGTGTCGCGCTGGGACCGCCTCAAGGACATGGCCGGGGTGATGCAGGCCTTCGCGCAGCACGTCGACCCGGCCACAGGCGCCCACCTGGCGCTAGTGGGGCCGAACGTCAGCGGGGTGGCCGACGATCCGGAAGGCGGTGAGGTGCTCGCCGAGTGTCAGAAACAGTGGCGGGAGTTGCCGCATGCCGAGCGCGCGCGGATCCAACTAGTGTGCCTGCCGATGTACGACCTGGAGGAGAATGCCGCCATCGTCAATGCCGTCCAGCGTTCGGCGGCGGTGGTGGTGCAGAAGAGCCTGGCGGAAGGCTTCGGCCTGACCGTGGCCGAGGCGATGTGGAAGGCACGACCGATGGTGGCCAGCGCCGTCGGGGGGATCAGCGATCAGATCGTCGACGAGCGCAGCGGCCTGCTGGTCGCCGACCCCACGGACCTCGCTACGACCGGGGCGCAGCTCAACCGGATCCTGGGCGATCCCGAGCTGGCGCGGCGCCTGGGCGCCGCCGCCAAAGCCAGGATCGGCGAGCACTTCCTGGGCGAACGCCACCTCCGCCAGTACGCCCAGCTGCTGGCGACCCTTCTGGACTGATTAGTCATTGGCTGACAGGTCATCGGCGTCCAGCGGGTGCAAAAAGGCCAGGTCGACCCACAGCCACAGCGTCTTGGACAACGGGTAGAAGGCGACGGGCAGGACGACCATCGCAACGACCCCAAGGATCCCAAGCGGTAGCCAGGGCACGTCGGGCCAGGTGAACACCACGCCACCGAGGAACACCGCCGCGAACAGCAGCTCGGCGACGGCGATGTTGGCGATCAGGGCACCGACCCAGTAGCCCTCCTCACGCTCGAAGGAGAAGTTGCAACGCGGGCAGCGCGGCCGCAGGGTGAACCAGCCCTGGAAGATCCCGGGGGCACCGCACACCGGGCAGCGACGGCGCAGCGCGTGACGCAGCATCGCGAGGCGTTGTCCGCGCACCGCCACGTCGCTCGCGGCTTAAGGTCTGGCCGCGGGTCAGGTCCCGGGCCTGGCCTCGCCCTCGGCGATCTCGCCGGACTGCGAGGCCGAAGCGGCATCAGGAGAGGCCGCGATGCCCAGCTTGCTGCGGATCTCCGACAGGCGAGTCTGCGCCGCGGTGTCCATGCTGGCCTGCTCGACCTCGAGCATGCGGCCCTCGACGGACTCCCCCTCGAGCTCGGCAACGCCGCGCGCCTTGGCGTAGCGGGCCTCGATCTTGTTGCGGACCTCGTCAAGGGTTGGCACGTCCTGGCCAACCGTCTCCGACAGCGACGTCATGGCCCGGTTCATCTGCTCGGCCATCTTGGCCTGATCCAGCTGCGACAGCAGCTTCTGGCGCTCGGCGAGCTTGCGTTGCAGCATCGAGGCGTTCTGCGACACGGCGCGCTTGGCGTCGTCGGAGGCCTGCGTGGACTGCAGATGCAGCCCCTTGAGGTCGTCGACCTCGCCTTCCAACGCGATCATCTGGTTGGCGAAGGACTCGGCGGCGCGCGTGTAATCGGTGGCCTTTGTTGCATCGCCCTTGCGCTGCGCCTCGTCGGCCATCAGCACCGCCTGCTGCGCGGACCCGTTGACCTT
>JACCVM010000194.1 GCA_013698135.1 Euzebyaceae bacterium
TGGTCGACGATGAACGCCGGCCACGGAGTCGGGGGACCGCCGCCGCTCTGGGTGATGACTTCGCCGAGCCACCATCGCCGGCAGCCTCCCACCTCGGGCAGCGTGGGCGGGGTCAACAGCTGACCGCTGCGGGCCAGCTCGTCGGCCTCCTCCAGCACTGCCAGCAGCAGGCCACTGGCTTCGGCGTCCGCGGCGCGGACCATACCGACCAGGTCGGCGGACTCCTCGCCGGCGTCGTCAGCGGCCCGCAAGCCGGCGTCCAGCTGCTCGATCACGACCTGGGCGACCGTGCCGGTCGAGGCGCCACCCGCGGACGCGCCCAGCGTCAACAGGGTGTGCTCGCGCAGCAGCGCCTCGTCGTGCTGCTGCATGGCGCGGTACAGCGCGACCGGCACCCCGAGCAGGCGGATCCCGACACGGCCCTCGTCGGCAGCCGCGCCTTCGGCCTGTCCTTCGGCAGCGACGTCGCGGTCGTCGGAAGCAGGCGCCGTGGGGTCGGCCGCCGTGGCCTCGCCCACTGGGCCCTCGGCTGTCTCACCGAGCTCGAACCAGACCACCTTGCCGTATGGGCGCGGTTCCACGCCCCAGCGGCTGGACAGCACCTCGACCAGTTCCAACCCGCGGCCGGTGGCCGCGTCAGCGCTGAAGCTGCGGGGGGACGGCAGCACCGTGCTGCCATCGCTCACCTCGACGCGGACAACCGAGGCTCCGGCGGAGATCCGGACGCCGACCGCCGAGCGGCAGTGCAGCACGGCATTAGTCACCAGCTCGCTGACCAGCAACTCGGTGGTGTCGCTGTGGCGCTCGTAGCCGAGCTGATGGAGGGCCGCACCGACGAACCGGCGGGCTTGACCGGCGCTGCGCGGCTCGGCAGGCAGCAGGGTATGGATGGCCACCTCCAGACGTCGTGCGGCTCGCAGCAGCTGGTGCCTGCCTCGTTCGCCTACCGGTTCATCGTACGGCAGCGCCGCCAGGGCCAGCCCGTTGCCTCGCTTGACCCACCGCCCTACGGTGCTCTTCCGCAAGGGTGCCGGCGGGCTGGAACAGGAGGCGACGAGTGCAGGTGACCGCGATCGAGACGGCCGCTCTGGGTGACCGCTCGTACGTCATCTCGCAGGATGGCGCTGCCATCGTGGTGGATCCGCAACGCGACACCGACCGGATGCTCGCCGCGGTACCGGACGGCGGGCAAGTCGTCTGCGTGCTGGAAACCCACCTGCACAACGACTATGTCAGCGGCGGGCTGGAACTCGCCCGGCGAACGGGCGCCAAGTATGCGATCGCCGCCGCCGACGAGGTGGCGTTTCCCCGTACTCCCGTCCGCGACGGCAACGTGCTGACCGCCGGCCCGCTGTGCATCACCGCGCTGCACACCCCCGGTCACACGCCACACCACCTGTCCTATCTGGTTCAGGATGGCGACGGCGACGGGGCAGTGTTCACCGGCGGGTCGCTGCTGTACGGCACGGTGGGCCGTACCGACCTGATTTCCGCGGAGCGGACGGAGGAACTGACGCGTGCGCAGTACCGGTCGGCGCGCGAGCTGACGAGCACCCTCCCGGTGGAGACCACCGTGCACCCGACCCACGGGTTTGGAAGCTTCTGCGCGTCGACGGGGAGCTCTACCAGCACCGATGAGTCGACCATCGGCCGCCAGCGCGACGAGAACCTGGCCTGCACGACGGCTGACGAGGAGGCCTTCGTGCGCACGCTGCTGGGCGGATTGACCGCCTATCCCAGCTACTACGCGTACATGGCGCCGATCAATCGCGCCGGGCCAGCGCCGCTCGACCTGTCGCCACCTCCCGAGGTGGCGGCGGCACAGCTGGGGCAGCGAGCCGCCGCGGGCGCCTGGGTGGTCGACGTGCGGCAGCGGCGGTTGTTCGCCGAGTCCCACGTCGCCGGGACGGTCAACGTCGAGCTGGGCGACTCACTGCCCACCTATCTGGGCTGGGTGCTGCCGTGGGGGACCCCGATCGTCCTGGCCGGCGACGAGGCCGGCGACGTCGGTGAGGCTCAGCGGATGCTCGCCCGAATCGGCATCGACCATCTCCAGGCCCGTGTCGTGGGGATCAGCCAGGTGGCCGAGGCGACCGAGACCTATCCCGTCGCCGACTTTGAGGGGCTGGCACGGGTCGGGGCTGCGCGTCAGCCGGTCGTGCTCGATGTCCGACGCCACGACGAGTGGCGTGACGGGCACATCGCCGGGGCGGTGCACGTGCCGCTGCCCGAGCTGGAGGACCGGCTCGACGAGCTGCCTGCCGAGCGGCTGTGGGTGCATTGCGCGTCCGGGTTCCGCGCCGCGATCGCCGCCTCGATCCTCGCCCGCGCTGGCAGGGATGTCGTCCTCGTCGATGACGAGTTCGCCCGCGCCGGCGAGGCCGGTCTTGAGCTGACGGCCTGACGCCGCTTGGGACACCGCATCGCGGCCGGGTTGCTGGCCATCGTCGGCGCCGCCAACGCGGGGCTTGGCGCCTGGTCGCTGACCGCGGGCGGGCCAGAACTCACAACGGGCGTCGCCTGGGGGCTGGTGGTCGCCGGGCTGCTCACCCTCGCCGCCGGCGTCCTGGTCTGGCGCGGGAGTCGCCTCACCCGACTCGTCGCCCTGACCATCTTCGGAGTGCTGCTCCTGGCTCAGCTCACCGGCCTGGTCGGTGGCGGCCAATTCGCTGCCGAGGATTTCGGACGGGTCGTGGTGCTCGCCGTGTTGGTGCTGGCGCTGGCCTTGGCCGGAGGGCGGGAGGGGGGCCGTTCCCGCCGCTGAGGTGGCGCGCGCACGAGCCTGTGCACAGTCGCCGGACCGCGAGTGTCCCCGGCTTCCGGAGGTGTCACGGGCTGCGCACAGATCCTGGTCTCGGATTCGGCAGTTGCCCGCCGACCATGGTCCACGCGACCCGCAGGTCCGGGTCCAATGCCACCATGTCGACGGCCATGCCGGCGGCGATCCGCCCGCTGGTCGCTGCCCGGCCGAGGATCCTCGCCGGGACCTGGCTCATGTTCACGACCGCCGGCCCCAACGGCACACCGACGACAGGTGGGTGACGTGGCCTATCCCGGCCTCGATGCCACGTTGCATCTGCTCCGCATCGGCGAGCGAGTGCCCGGCCGCGCAAACGACGCCGGCAGCGAAGGCCCGGTTGATCAACGGCAGCGCGCCGGGCAGCTCAGGGGCGATGGTCAGGACCTTCAACCAACCCCGCGCGCGCTGCAGGTAGTGTCGAGCAAGCAGGGGTCGGGCGCGACGACGGTCGCGGGCGGGAAGGCACCCGCGCTGTCCGAATTGATGAACGGGCCTTCCAGATGCGCCTAGGCAGCGAGCGCCAGACCCGTCACCCTCATCGGCTGCGAACGCCGCCACGGCCCCCAGACCTGCTTCGATCGACTCCTGATCACCGCCGACGCTGGCGAGGAAGCCGGTGACGCCGTGGGCCGCGTAGAACTCGGCCATCCTCGCCAGATCACGTGTGGTGCCGCTGCCGGCGTGCGCCCCGTTCGCGCCGTGCGTGTGCAGGTCGATCATCCCCGGCACCAATGTGAGACCGCTGGCATCGAGCACAGGCTCGCCGTGACGGGGCTGGATGTCGTGGCCGGCGTCGACCCCCGCGATCCTGCCGCTGGCGACCGTCACGGTGCAGCGACCTTGAACCCGCCCTCCGGTGACGATGCCACCGGCTTGGATCAACAGGGTGCTCATGTGGCTATTGTCGAACCAGCCGCAAATGTGCGCGATGCTGGCATGCGCCAGGCACAGGAGGCCCAGATGAGCGCCCCGTTCTTCGTCGACGTCCCCGAGCCGATCGCCTACGAGGGAGCTGCGTCCGACAACCCGCTTGCCTTCCATTGGTACGACCCCGAGCGGATGGTGGCCGGTCGGCGGATATGCGATCACCTGCGCTTCAGCGTTGCCTACTGGCACTCGTTCAACTGGACCGGATTCGACGTCTTCGGGGGCGGGACGCTCGACCGCCCGTGGCTGGAGCCTGGCGCCGACCCGATGGCGCAGGCGCGCGCCAAGATGGCGGCGGCGTTCGAGTTCTTCGACAAGCTCGGCGTGCCGTACTTCTGCTTTCACGACCGCGATATCGCCCCCGAGGGCACCACCTTCAAGGAGAGCCGCGCCTTCCTTCACGAGATGGCCGACGAGGCCGTGGGGCACATGGAGCGCACCGGCGTGGGGCTGCTGTGGGGGACGGCGAACCTGTTCTTCCACCCGCGCTACGCCGCGGGCGCGGCGACTAACCCTGACCCCGAGGTGTTCGCCTACGCCGCCGCGCAGGTCCGGGAGTGCCTGGAGGTCACGCACCGGCTCGGGGGTGCCAACTACGTGCTGTGGGGTGGGCGAGAGGGCTACGAGACGTTGTTGAACACCGATCTGCAGCGCGAGCTCGACCAGCTGGGCCGCTTCCTGCACCTCGTGGTCGACCACAAGCACCGCATCGGGTTCGACGGCGCCATCCTGATCGAACCCAAGCCCTTCGAGCCGACCAAGCACCAGTACGACTTCGACGTGGCCGCGGTCCAGGCGTTCCTGCAGCGCTACGACCTCGTCGACGAGGCCAAGCTCAACATCGAGGTCAACCACGCCACGCTGGCCGGGCACGACTTCCATCACGAGGTCGCGGCCGCGGTGGCCGCAGGGCTGCTCGGCTCCGTCGACGCCAACGCCGGAGACGACCGGCTGGGGTGGGACGTCGACCGGTTTCCCGTTTCGGTCGAGCAGATGAGCCTGGGTCTGTACGAGCTCCTGCGCGGTGGCGGGCTGACCACGGGCGGGTTCAACTTCGACGCGAAGCTGCGCCGCCAGTCCTCCCACCGCAGCGACTTGTTCCACGCCCACATCGGTGGGATGGACACCGTGGCCCACGCCCTGCTGATCGCCGCCACGTTGCTGGAGGACGGTGTGCTTGAACAGGTGCGGCAGGAGCGCTACCGCGACTGGGACGGCGAGCTAGGACAGGCCATCCTCGGCGGAGGCCGCAGCTTGGAGGACCTGCACGCGTACGTCTTGTCACGGGACGCGTCCCCGCGGCCGGTGTCCGGCGGGCAGGAGGCGCTGGAGAACCTCGTCACCCGCTACGTCCACCAGGTGCGGTGAACGCCCGGCTGGTCTGCGGGATCGACTCGTCGACGCAGTCGACGAAGGTCGAGGTGCGCGCGGTCGCCGACGGCACGCTGATTGCCACCGGCCGCGCGATCCATCCTCCGACGAACCCCCCGGTGAGCGAGCAGGACCCGAGGGCTTGGTGGGATGCCCTGCGGACAGCGTTCGCACACGTCGCCGAGCACCTGGGCGAGGTCGGCGCGGTGGCGGTCGCCGGGCAGCAGCACGGACTGGTCGTCGTGGATGCCGAGGGCCAACCGCTGCGCGACGCCAAGCTGTGGAACGACACGACATCCGCACCACAAGCCACGGCGCTCACCGAACGGCTCGGGGCGCAGGCCTGGGCCCAGGCCTGCGGGCTGGTCCCCGTGGCCTCGTTCACGGTGAGCAAGTTGGCCTGGCTGGCCGAGCACGAGCCGGACAACCTCGCGCGCGTCGACCGGGTGATGCTGCCGCACGACTACCTGACGTGGCGGTTGTGCGGTGAGCACGTCACCGACCGCGGTGACGCGTCCGGCACCGGTTGGTGGTCGCCGCGGCGCGACCGGTACGACACCGAGCTGTTGGGCACGGCGGTAAGCGACGCCGACAGCTGGCTGCCCCGGCTGCCGCGCGTGCTGGCACCCGACGAGCCCGCCGGTGTGGTCGGTTCCGAGGTCGCCGAGCAGCTGGGGCTGCCGGCTGGCGTCCTGGTCGCGCCGGGCACCGGCGACAACATGGCGGCCGCGCTGGGGCTGGGCCTCCAGCCCGGCGACGTGGTCGTCTCCCTTGGCACCTCAGGGACGGTCTACACCCGCTCGCACAGCCCCACCGCCGACGCCAGCGGCTTGGTGGCCGGCTTCGCGGACGCGACCGGGTGCTACCTGCCGCTGGTGTGCACGCTGAACGCCACCAAGGTCACCGACACGGTCGGGCGCCTGCTCGGGATCGACTCGCGCAGGGTCGCGTCGCTGGCGTTACAGCCCTCGGCCCGAGCTGTTCCCGTGCTCGTCCCCTACCTCGACGGTGAGCGCAGTCCCAACCTGCCGGCGGCGACGGGTCTGCTGACGGGACTGCGCACCGACACTACGCCGGCTGACCTGTCGCGCGCCGCCCACATGGGTGTGCTATGCGGCCTGCTCGAGGGCGGCGACGCACTGGCTCGCGCCGGCGTTGCCACCTCCGGGCGGTGGCTGTTGATCGGAGGCGGCGCACGATCGCCGGCCTACCAGCAGCTGGCGGCCGACCTGGTCGAGGGTGCGGTGGTCGTCCCCCACGCCGAGGAGACGGTGGCGACGGGAGCCTGCGTGCAAGCGGCGACCGTCGTGACCGGTCAGGCCCTCGACGAGGTCACGGCCACCTGGGGGCTTGGTGCCGGCACGGTCGTCGAGCCGAGCGGCCATGTTGACGCCACTCGTCAGCGCGCCGCGTATCGGGTCGCCGCGGCGGCGGCGGCCGACCTGGCGACCCGGCCCGGGGGCGAATGACCGGCGAGCAACAGCGACAGAGCCGGGTGTGGCGGCACCCGGAGTTCCGAAAGTTGTGGGCCGCCCAAGTCGCTTCGCTCGCCGGGTCGCAGGTGAGCGGGCTGGCCGTGCCGCTCACGGCCGTCGTCGTTCTGGGTGCCACGCCCGCGCAGATGGGCATCCAGAGCATGTGCTGGACCGCCGGGATGGTGCTGGTCGCGCTGCTCGCCGGCCCGCGGGTGGATCGGTTGCCGCGTCGCCGGATCATGATCGGCGCCGACATCGGCTGCGCCTTGCTCCTCGCGTCCGTGCTGGCGGCCGCCACAGCCGGCGTGCTGCGCATCGGGCAGCTTTACGTCGTGTCACTGTTGTTCAGCATGCTGGTGGTGGGCTTCGCGCATCCGGGCGCAGGTGGCCTGCTCGGCGCTTTGCTGGCCGCGCGGATGGCCGGTCGTTTCGGGCTGGGCCGATCATGGTTGCCGGGGTGGTGATGAGCGGGGTCGGGGCGTTGATGGTCCCGCTGGCCGGCGGAACCTTGGCGACGACGCTGGCTGTCCTGGCGTTCGGCGGGGCCTTGGACGGGCTCGGTGGAGCGGTCTACAACATCAACGCGCTGAGCCTGCGACAGGCGATCACGCCAGATCACCTGCAAGGGACGATCAACGCCACCATGCGCTTCGCTTCTTGTCGACCGGCGCCACGCCGGTCAGCGCTGTGCTGGCCGGCGTGCTCGGTGGGGCGATCGGCGTGCGCGCGGTGCTCGTGATCGCCGCCGTGGGGATGATCTTGGCCGGCCTGTGGGTGTTCTTCTCGCCAGTGCGCGGCCTTATTCAGGCGCCGTCGGGGAGCTCGAAGGAGTTCGCGGCGATCACGTCGCGGTAGAAGCGGAAGCTGTCCTTGGGGATGCGGCGCTGAGTGGGGTAGTCGACGTAGACGATCCCGAAGCGCGGGCGGTAACCGAAGGCCCACTCGAAGTTGTCCAGCAGCGACCAGACGAAGTAGCCGCGCAGGTCGACGCCTGCCTCGATGGCGTCGTGCGCGGCTGCGAAATGCCGGCGCAAGAAGTCGACCCGACCCGGGTCGTTGACCTGCCCGTCCGGCCCGATCTCGTCGTCAAACACCCCTCCGTTCTCGGTGACGTAGAAAGGCATGTCCCCGTAGTCGGCGCGCAGGCGCAGCAGGGTTTCGGTCAGTCCCTCGGGGGTGATCTCCCAGCCGAGGGCTGTTGTCGGGACGCCGGGATCGGGGTGCTCCTTTACCTGCCACCCGAACTCCGAGTCCGAGGCGCTGACGCGGCGAGGGAAGTAGTAGTTGACGCCGAGAAAGTCAGTCGGCGCCGCCATGGTCGCCAGGTCGCCGTCCTCGACGAAGTCCATCCGGGCTCCGGCCCGCCCGAAGCGCTCGATCATGTCGGACGGGTAGCTGGCACGGAACACCGGATCGAGGAACCAGCGATTCGTGTAGCCGTCAGAACCGTGGGCCGCCGCGCGATCCTCGTCGGTGTCGTGCACCGAGTAGGTGGGGTGCAGGCTCAGCACGATGCCGATCTGCCCCGGACGCCCGCTGGCGCGAAAGGCGGCGACCGCCTCGCCGTGGGACAGCAGCAGGTGATGGATGGCGCGCAGGGCCGACTGCAGATCGGTCGAGCCCGGAGCGTGGACGCCGCGATAGTGACCCAGAAAGCCCGCCACCCATGGCTC
>JACCVM010000199.1 GCA_013698135.1 Euzebyaceae bacterium
CGGTCCCGCCGGTGCAGGTCGGTGGTCGCCCGTGATCGACGCGACGATATGCTCCCCGGCCCGGAAGCGGCCGGTGCCGACGAGGCGACGGCTGTGATGACGCGCTTGGGCATCGGAGCCCCGAACCGAGGAAGGCAGTGGCCATTCGCAATCGTGTCGTGCCCCACCCGGCCCGCTTGGAGGTCGAGAACCGCGCTGCACTCGACGGGATCTTTCGCAACGACGCCTACCGCGATGCCCTCGGCGCGGAGTTGGAGGAATGGGCGGGAGGGTGGGCCAGGGTCCGTTACGACGTCCCCAGCCGGCACGCGAACTTCAACGGGGGGCTCCATGGCGGTGCAGTCTTCTCGGTAGCTGACGCCGCCTTCGGTGTCGCCTCGAACTCATGGGGCAGGATCGCCGTCGCGCTCACGATGGACGCGCACTTCCTGGCCGCCCCCCGTATCGGGGAAGTGTTGCTGGCGGAGTCGCAAGAGCGGTCACGAACGCGGCGCACCGCCTCGCATCTGGTCGAGGTCACCGGCGCTGGTGGCCGCCAGATCGCCAGTGTCCACGCGATGGTCCATCGCACCGGCCGCTGGCACCTGGGGGAGGAGGCCTGGTCGCAGGAGTGGCGCGAGGCCCATTGAGGATCTCGGGGTGTTCAGGCCGCGTAATCGCGTGCTCGGCGTCCACGCGGCGATCTCAGCAGGGATCGAGGAGGACATCCGCGAACTTGTGACGACAGGGGAAGTGATGCACCAGGTCGCGTCCTTGCGTGGCGACAACCACGTGCGCGCCTTCGTACACGCCCTTGGCGTTCCCGGCATCGTGGACGTGCACGTCCATTTCATGCCGGACAGCGTGCAACGCAAGGTATGGGCGGTCTTCGACCAGCTCACGAACCCACCCTGGCCGATCGTGTACCGCGCGGGCGCGGGCGAGCGCCTCGCCACTCTGCGGTCGGTCGGCGTCGTGTCCCACACGGCGCTGGCCTACGCACACCGGCCGGGCATGGCGGCGTGGTTGAACGAACACACGCTCGCTCTGGCGGCCGAGCATGCGCAGGTGCTGCCGACCTTCACGTTCTATCCAGAAGACGGCGTCGATGACTACGTCTCTCACGCGCTGGAGTCGGGTGGCTCGTGCGCGAAGGTGCACTTGCAGGTGGGCAAGTTCGACGCGAACGACGCACGACTCGATGCCGTGTGGGCGCGCCTCGCACGGGCGCGCGTGCCGATCATTCTCCACGCCGGGGCGGTCGCCGACGGGTCCGGCGGCGAGGAGTGGTGCGGCGTACGTCCGGTGGCGCGTCTGCTCGAGCGGTTCCCGGACCTCCCACTCGTCATTGCTCACCTCGGCACGCCGGACACCGAAGACTTCCTCGCGCTCGCGGAGACGTCACCGACCGTCCACTTCGACACGGCGATGGTGCCCACCGACCCGCCGTACCTCACCGACTTGCCAGCCCGACTGCTGGGGCGAATCGAGGCGCTCGGCGACCGTATCCTGTTCGGCTCCGATTTCCCGACGATTCCGCACGACTACGCCGCCCAGGTGCGCGGTCTTGTGCGTCTCGACTTCGGCGACGACTGGCTTCGAGCCGCGCTGTGGCACAACCCGCGGCGCCTCCTGTCCCTCGACTCTGCGGACAGATCAGCGGTCAAGGACGCTGCTCCGCTCGGTCAGCAGGGACCGGCTCAGAACGAACGGCTTGCGTAGTTCGATGTTGTCTTCCGGATAGCGAAATGTTAGCCTCTCCGCACCAGCAAGGAGCGCAGCATGGGTGTCGCCGGGCAGTGATCACCAGGGCGTACCGGCACGACTTGAACGGCAGCCACCTGGAGCCGGGGGCGCCGCAGTTGGAGGTGGATCGCGTCAGCCTCACGTTCGGCGGCGTGCGTGCCCTTGACGACGTCAGCCTCGACGTGGTGCAGGGTGAGATCCACGCCATCATCGGGCCGAACGGTGCCGGCAAGACCAGCTTGCTCAACTGCATCAGCGGTCTGTATCGCCCGGACGGCGGTCGCATCATCCTGCACGGCGGTGACGCCGACCACAGCCTCGCCCGCGCCCGACCCAGCCGCATCGCGCGCTGGGGCGTCGCGCGGTCGTTCCAGAACATCGAGCTGTTCCGCCACCTGTCGGTGCTCGACAACCTGCTGCTCGGCCGCCACGTGCACATGCGCCACCGGCTGTTGCCCTCGTTGTGGTACTGGGGCTCTGCCCGGCGGCAGGAGATCGCCCAACGCGACCTGGTGGAGGAGGTCATCGACCTGCTCGAGATCCAGGCCCACCGTCACAAGCCGGTCGGGTCGTTGGCCTACGGCATCCAGAAGCGGGTCGAGCTCGGCCGCGCACTGGCCATGCAGCCGGCGGTGCTGCTGCTCGACGAGCCGATGGCGGGCATGAACGTCGAGGAGAAGGAGGACATGGCCCGCTACGTCCTCGACGTCAACGAGCTGGCCGGCGTCACGGTCGTCCTGATCGAACACGACATGGAAGTGGTGATGGACATCTCCCGGCGCGTCAGCGTGCTCGACTTCGGCTTGCTGATCGCCAGCGGCCCACCAGACGCGGTGCGGCAGGACGAGAAGGTGCTCGAGGCGTACCTGGGCCAGGAGCACACCGCGTGACAGTCACGCACGTCGCCGCCGGCTCGGCCGCCGCCGCGCTCGACGACGCCGCCACATTCCCCAAGCTGCTGGCCGCGATGGCGGCCGGCAATCCCGACGGCGTGGCCCTGCAGGAGAAGCACTACGGCATCTGGGAGCCGATCAGCTGGCGGGAGTACCACCAGCGGGTGCGCGACTTCGCCCTCGGGCTGGCTGAGCTCGGCGTCGCGGCGGGCGAGGTGGTGGGCGTGCTCGGTGACAACCGCCCCGAGTGGCTTGCGGCCGAACTGGCCGCCCAGTCGCTGGGAGCCGCCACGGTCGGCATCTATCCGACCAGCGTCGGCGAGGAGATCGTCCACATCCTGACCCATGCCGAGGTCCGGGTCGTCGTCGCCGAGGATCAGGAACAGGTCGACAAGCTGATCAGTCTGTGGGATCGGCTGGACACGGTCGACAGCGTGATCTATTACGACCCCCACGGCCTCGAGCACTATGAGGCGCCGTACCTGCGCCACTTCCCGGATGTCGAGGCGCTGGGCCGGGGCGTTGCCGGCTCCCGCGGCCCTTGGCTCGACGAGCAGATCGAGGCCGGTCGCGCGGACGACGTCGCGGTGATCTGCACCACCTCGGGGACCACCGCCCGTCCGAAGCTGGCGATGCTGTCGCACCGCAATCTGCTGTCGATGGGCCGGGCGCTGAGGGCGATCGACCCGCTCGAGCCCGAGGACCGCTACGTCAGCTTCCTCCCGTTCGCCTGGATCGGCGAGCAGATGATCGCGCTCGCCTGCGGCCTGCAGGTCGGCTTTCCCTTGTCCTTCCCCGAGGAGGCGGGCACCGTCAGGTCCGACCTGCGCGAGATCGGCCCGTCGGTCATCTTCAGCCCGCCGCGCATTTGGGAGTCGATGATCTCCGATGTGCAGGTGCGCCTCGGGGAGGCGGGCTGGCTCAAGCGCTCCGTGTTCGCGTGGGGGTACCGCGTCGGTGACCGGGTGGCGGAGCAGCGGGTGCGCGGCAAGCGCCCCGGAGTCCTCAACCGCGTTCTGTACCGGGCGGCCGACTGGGTGGCCCTGCGGCCCATGCGCGACCAGCTCGGCCTGACGAGGCTGAAGCGCTGCTACACGGGCGGCGCGCCGCTCGGCCCGGATGTGTTCCGCTTCTTTCACGCGGTGGGCGTGAACCTTAAGCAGATCTACGGCCAGACGGAGATCTGCGGCATCGCGGTCGCTCACCGCGACGGCGATGTCAAGTTCAACACCGTCGGCACGCCGATCCCCGGCTGTGAGCTGCGCATCGCCGACGACGGCGAGATCCTGCTGCGGTCACCGGCGGTGTTCCTCGGCTACCTGGACGAGGAGGGCACCGCCCAGGCGGTCGACCGCGACGGCTGGCTGCACACCGGCGATGCCGGTTACCTCGACGAGGACGGTCATCTCGTCGTGATCGACCGTGCCAGGGACGTGTTGCAGACCGAAGACGGCACCCGCTTCTCGCCCGCCTTCGTCGAGAACAAGCTCAAGTTCAGCCCGTACGTCGAGGAGGCCGTCGTGTTCGGCGGCCAGGACCGGCCGTTCATCACCGCCATCATCACGATCGACGGGGCAACGGTCGGAACCTGGGCCGAGCGCGAGCACCTGTCGTACACCACGTACACGAACCTGGCGGGCAGGGACGAGGTCTACCGGCTGATCGCCGAGGAGGTCACCCGCGCGAACGAGGACCTGCCCGAGGCCGTCCGCGTGCGCCGGTTCCTGTTGCTGCACAAGCAGCTCGACCCCGACGACGACGAGATCACGCGGACCCGCAAGGTCCGCCGCCGGGTGATCAGCCAGCGCTACGCCGACCTCATCGCCGCCTTGGAGACCGGCGCCGACACGGTCACCGTGACCAGCTTGGTGACCTACCAGGACGGCAGCTCGGCGCAGCGCGAGATCGCGCTGAAGATCCTGGCCATGGACGACTTCGTGCCGCCTCAGCGCAGCTTGCGGCGCCTGGCGTGGAGCACCCGCTCATGACCACCTTCGTCCAGCTCACCGTCACCGGCCTGGCCAACGGCGCGATCCTGGCGCTGGCGGCGCTCGGGTTCGCGCTGATCTACAAGGCGACCGGCGTGATCAACTTCGCCCAGGGTGCGTTCCTGCTGGTCGGCGCCTACACGATCTTCGCGGCGGTGGGCTTCGGGCTGCACTGGAGCCTGGCCGTCGCGGTGGCGGTGGTCATCGCAGTGCTCCTCGGGATGCTGATCGAGCGGCTCGTGCTGCGCCCGATGATCGGTGAGAGCCCGGTCGCGGTCATCATGGTCACGATCGGCCTGGCGTCCGTGCTCCAGGGGATCGTGCAGGTCTTCTTCGGCACCAGGCCGCAGCGCATGCCCGTGTTCATCCCCACCGGCGGTGCGCAGCTGGCCGGCGCCACGGTGCCGACCGAGCGGCTGTTCGCGATCGTGCTCGCGGCGGTGGTGCTCGGGGCGTTTTCGCTGTTCTTCACCCGCTCCCGGCACGGTATCGCGATGCGCGCGGTCGCCGACGACCAGCAGGCGGCGCTGACCATGGGCATCAGCGTGCGCCGGGTGTTCGCCATGGCATGGGCGCTCGCGGCCGTCTCGGCGGTGCTCGGCGGGCTGCTGGTCGCCAACATCACCGGGGTGTCCGGAGAGGTCGCCGGCTTCGGCCTGATCGTGTTCCCGGTCGTGATCCTCGGCGGACTCGATTCGATCCCCGGGACGATGGTGGGTGGCGCGATCATCGGGCTGCTCGTGCAGTACACCGCGGGCTACCTGGACGGGGCGCTGTCCCAGGTGGTGCCGTACATCGTGCTCGTGCTGATCCTGATGGTCCGGCCCTATGGACTGTTCGGCGAGGTCCGGATCGAAAGGGTCTAGCGGATGGCCGCAACCGCTACCGGCATCTACCACCGCAGCTACCGCTCGGAGTTGGCGCTGCGCCACACCCAGGCGGAGTACGCCCGCCTGACCTTGGCGGCCGCGGTCGTCGTTGCGGTCCCGTTCGTCGCCACGCCGTACTGGCAGACGGTCGCCAACCAGATCGGCATCGCGGTGGTCGGCGCGATCGGCCTGAACATCCTCACCGGCTACACCGGCCAGATCAGCCTCGGCCAGGGCGGCTTCCTCGCCGTCGGCGCCTACACCTCGGCGATCCTGGTCGAGCGCCTGGGCGCGCCCACCCTCGTCGGGGTGGTGGCGGCCATCCTGATGACCGCCGCGGTCGGGGCCTTCTTCGGGCTGCCGGCGCTGCGCTTGAAGGGCTTGTACCTGGCGATCGCGACGCTGGCCTCGCAGTTCATCATCCTGTACGCGGTGCGCAACTGGGAGTTCGTGACCGGGGGCGTGCAAGCCCTGGTGGTCGGCACACCCACGCTGTTCGGCTTCGAGCTCAACACCGACTTCCGCTGGTACTGGGTGATCCTGGCCTGCGCCGCGGCTGCCACGGTCGCGGGCACCAACCTGTTCCGCACCGGCCTCGGCCGGGCGTTCATGGCGATCCGCGACCAGGACATCGCCGCCGAGGCGGTCGGCGTGAACACGGTCACCTACAAGGTGCTCGCCTTCGCGGTGTCGTCCGGCTTCGTCGGCTTGGCCGGGGCGCTGACGGCCCACTGGACGACGATCGTGACCTGGGAGCGGTTCACGCTCGACGTCTCGATCCTGTACCTGGCGATGATCATCGTCGGCGGCCTCGGCAGCGTCTCCGGCTCGATCTACGGCGCGGTGTTCATGATCGTGGTTCCCGCCTGGATCACCCAGGTCGCCCAGGACCTGCGCGGCCAGCTGTCGTTCCTCGCCCGGGAGCTGCCGGCCATCCAGCTGGGCGTGTTCGGGCTGATCATCATCCTGTTCCTGATCTTCGAGCCGCGCGGGCTGGCCCGCATCTGGCACCGCATGAAGGACTACGTCCGCCTCTGGCCCTTCCGGTACTGAACCGACGAACCGCGCACGACCCGATGCCCCGCCCGATAGAGGAGAGACATATGGAACGCAACTGGAAGTTCGGGACCTTGGTCGCGGTGCTCGCGCTGGCGCTGGCCGCCTGTGGGGGCGGCGGCGACCAGGCAGACGAAGGAGGCGACGGCGGTGAGACCGTTGGCGGTGAGACGGCCGGTGGTGAGACGGCCGGTGGTGAGACGGCCGGTGGTGAGACCGCAGCCAGCGGCGAGCCGATCGTCATCGGCGCGCTGTTCGATCTGTCGGGGGCGACGTCCGACATCGGCGTGCCGTACGCCGAAGGGATCCAGGCGTACGCCGAGTGGCGCAACGCCAACGGCGGGATCGAAGGCCGCCAGATCGAGCTGAACGGCAACGACTACGCCTACGAGGTGCCCCAGGCCGAGCAGCTGTACTCGCAGTACGTGTCCGAGGGCGCGGTGGCGATCCAGGGCTGGGGCACCGGCGACACGGAGGCGCTGCGCACCAAGATCGCTCAGGACGAGATCCCGTTCATGTCGGCGTCCTACTCAGAGGAGCTGGCAAGCCCGGAGGAGGCGCCGTACAACTTCGTGATCGCCACCACCTATTCCGACCAGTTGCGGATCGCGCTGAAGTACATCGCCGAGCAGGCCGGGGGCGAGCGCGTCGAGGTTGCCGTGTTCCACCACGACAGCCCGTTCGGCGAGTCGCCGCTGGAGGACGGTCGCACGTACGTCGAGGAGGAGGGGCTGGACATCGGCTACGAGACCTACGCGATGCCGTCAGGGGCGACCGACTACGTCGGGCAGCTGAGCCAGGCCCAGCAGCAGGGCGCCGAGTACATCGTCGTCCAGAACGTCACGAGCCCCGGCGCGCAGCTGGCACGGGACATCGCCGGGCAGGGCCTGGACGTGCAGCTGTTCTGCCTGAACTGGTGCGGCGACGAGATCTTCACCGACCTGGCCGGGGACGCCGCCGAGGGCACCCTCGGCATCCTGCCGTGGGCACCGCCGCAGCAGGCGGAGGGCTTGGACGACGTCACCTCCTACCTGGAGTCCCAGGGCCAGACGCTCACCGACGTCGGCCTGCACTTCACCCAGGCCTGGTTCACGATGGCGGCGATGGCCCAGGGCATCGAGAACGTCATCACGGCCGGGGAGGAGGTGACCGGGCCGGCCATCAAGGAGGCGCTCGAGGAGATGGGCAGTTTCGAGACGCCGGTGTCGGTCCCGATCGAGTTCTCGGCCGAGTCGCATGCCGGCATGGACGGCGCACGCGTCTATCAGGTCGAGGATGGAACCTGGACGCCGATCACCGACAACCTGACGCCGTAGGGACGTGGCGACCGAGACCACC
>JACCVM010000201.1 GCA_013698135.1 Euzebyaceae bacterium
CCCGACTCCCGACTCCCGACTCCCGACTCCCGACTCCCGACTCCCGACTCCCGACTCAGGCGCGGTCGATGACGACCGTGACGTAGGCGTTGGCGACGGCGAGCGTGCCGTCGGTGGCGCGGTTGAACCGGTGTGTGATGTCGGCCAGGCCGGCGGCGTATTCCTCCGCCCGCCGCTCGTCGAGGGTGGCAAACATCGCGTGGACCGGACCGAAGTAGGCGCGGTACGTGTCAACCCAGTGTTGAGCCGAGTCGAAGCGAGCCAGCCAGACGCGATCGTGGAGCCGGAGCGCGGCGGCCTGATCGCCGAACAACTCGTGCAAGCGGCCGGCGGTGCCCCACGCGATCGGGGGTTGCGCCGCGGGCGGCGGCGGGGTGGCGACAAATTGGGCGCTGAGACGAAAGAGGTCGGCCGGAGCGCTGCCCGGCGTCCAATTGGCCAGCCCGATGCGGCCGCCGGGCCGGCAGACGCGGAGGAGCTCCGCCGCGGCTTGCTCCTGGTTCGGCGCGAACATGACCCCGAAGGCGGAGAGGACGACATCGAACGAGCCGTCTTCGAACGGCAGCGCCTCAGCATCTGCTTCCCGAAACTCGATGTCCAACCCCTCGGCCGCGGCACGCTGCCGGCCGCGGTCGAGCAGGGCGGGGACGTAGTCGATCCCGGTGACAGCGGTGTGGCGGCGGGCGGCGGCGATTGCCACGTTGCCGCTGCCACAGGCGACATCGAGCACCGTTTGCCCGCTGGAGAAGTCGACATCGTCGCAGAGGACTTCCGCCGTGGGATAGAGCGCCGTGGCGATGACGGAGAAGTCACCCGCCGCCCAGGTCTGTTGCTGGCGTTGCTTGACGGCGACGAGATCGGTCATGGTGTTGCCTCCGGTCTCCACGCTGGGACGAATGAAACGATCAGTGCCGGGTGCCGACAGAGCGGCTTCCGGCGTTCCTCACAAGCTATCCAGCTTCACCATAGTGTAGCGGATCGAGCGGTCGCCTCACGTCTGTGCATTGGGTCGCGGGAAACCGCGATGGAGGCGGCCGAACAGCCAAAGTTTCCGATTGCCACCGCCGTGATGAAGTCCAGCGTTGAACCCCGCGAGGCGTCGATTGGGTGCGGCCGATTGGCGAGACTGCACCGTGCGCGGTATGCCTGGACGGAGCTTGGTCTCCGTATCAGACGAGGCAGTATTCGCGAGGAACACACGCTCCAGCTCCAAGCCTGCAATTTGACAATAGGTGATTAAAGATGGACACCGCGTCCTTAGAACTCCTATCAAAACTGGTCATGGGAGGGCCTTGAAGCAGATGAGGGCGCAGCCGAGGGTGAGGAAGGCGTGGTGAATATCGGCGCGCCGCTCGTCGCGCACGCGCAGCCGGCGGAAGTGGTTGAGCCACGCCAACGTGCGTTCGACGACCCAGCGGTGGCGCCCCAAGCGGTCGCTGCGCTCGACGCCCTTGCGGGCGATGCGGACCTTGATGTGCCGCCGGCTCAGGGCGGAACGGCAGCGCGGGTAGTCGTACCCCTTGTCGGCGTGCAGCTTGTCTGGGCGCTTGCGCCGGCGGCCGTTGGGCTGCTTGACGGCCGGGACGGCGTCGAGCAACGCCTCGAAGACGACGGAGTCGTGGCGGTTGGCCCCGGTCAGGAGCTTGGCCAGCGGGAGGCCGCCACGTTCCGTCAAAATGTGCCGTTTGGTGCCCAGTTTTCCCCGGTCGGTCGGGTTTGGGCCGACGGCGTCGCCCCCCTTTTGGCCGGGATGGAGGCGCTGTCCAGGGCGGCCCGGCTCCAGTCGATGCGGCCCGCTGCGCCGAGGCGATCCAGCAGCGTCCGGTGCAAGGCGTCCCAGACGCCGGACTCCTGCCAGTCGCGCAAGCGGCGCCAGCAGGTCATGCCCGAGCCGCAGCCGAGTTCTTGCGGCAGCATCTCCCAGGGGATGCCGGACTTGAGCACGAAGACGATGCCGGTCAAGGCGGCGCGGTCCGGCACGCGCGGTCGGCCGCCCTTGGGCTTGGGCGGCTCGGGCGGGAGGAGCGGTTCGACGATGGCCCACAGATCGTCCGGAACCAGCGGGGTAGCCATCCCCCAAGTGTGCCACGTCGCCCATCGGTTTTGATAGGAGTTCTTAGGAGCGGTCTTCGCGGATGAAGGGGCGGCCGAGGGCGGCGGGCGCGCCGAGGTGGCGGCGGGCGGCGTCGCGGGTGGCGATGACGAGGACCAGGATGGTGAAC
>JACCVM010000212.1 GCA_013698135.1 Euzebyaceae bacterium
TCGCTGCCGCCACCGATGTGCGCAGCCAGGTCATCCAGCTGGTGCAGGTGTTCGAGGGGCGGATCGTCAACGTCGGTCACGACCAGCTGACGGTGTCGCTCGACGGGACGCCACGCAAGATCGACGATTTCGAGGATCTGCTGCGCCCGTATGGGATCGTGGAGTTCCAGCGCACCGGCCGGGTGGCGCTGCCCAAGTTGGATCGCCAGGCGCCGGCCCGCCTGCGCGCAGTTCAAGAGAGGGTTTCCTAGCCATGGCCACCATTTCCTATGAGAAGGACGCCGACCGTTCGCTGATCGCCAGCCGCAAGGTCGCGGTCATCGGGTACGGGTCGCAGGGACACGCCCACGCCCTCAACCTGCAGGACTCGGGCGTCGACGTGCGCGTGGGTTTGCGCGAGGGGTCGTCGTCGGTGCAGAAGGCCGAGGCCGCCGGCCTGCGGGTGGTGTCGATCGACCAGGCAGCCGCCGAGGCAGATCTGGTGATGCTGCTGCTGCCCGACACCGAGCAGCGGTCAGTGTACGAGGCGGCCATCGCGGCTCACCTGGAGGGTGGCGACGCGCTGTTCTTCGCCCACGGCTTCAACATCCACTTCGAGCAGATCTCCCCTCCGGAGGGGGTCGACGTGGGAATGGTCGCTCCCAAGGGCCCGGGTCACCTGGTCCGCAGGGCGTACACCGAGGGCGGGGGCGTTCCCGCGCTGGTCGCCGTGGCCCAGGACGCCACCGGCAAGGCTCGCGCGCTCGCGGTGTCCTATGCCGCCGCGATCGGCGCCACCCAGGCCGGCGTGCTGGACACCACCTTCTCCGAGGAGACCGAGACCGACCTGTTCGGCGAGCAGGTCGTGCTGTGTGGAGGCATCACCGCCCTGGTGCAGGCCGGGTTCGAGACGCTGGTCGAGGCCGGTTACCAGCCGGAGTCGGCCTACTTCGAGTGCCTTCACGAACTGAAGCTGATCGTCGATCTCATGTACGAGGGCGGCATCAACTCCATGCGCTACTCGGTTTCCGACACGGCCGAGTACGGCGATCTCACCCGGGGGCCGCGTATCGTCGACGACCGGGTGCGGGCGCAGATGCGAGAGATCCTCGCTGAGATTCGTGACGGCCGGTTCGCCGAGGAGTGGATCGCCGAGAGCCGCGGTGGCCGCCAACGGTTCCACGAGCTACGGGAGCGGGGCCGCCGCCACCAGATCGAGCAGGTGGGCCAGGAGCTGCGGGCGATGATGCCGTGGATCGCCGCGGGGCGGCAGCGCCCCGAGGATGCGTCGGGGGGCTGAGTGAGCAAGGAGCGCCCGTGAGCCACACCATCGGCATTATCGGCGGCGACGGCATCGGGCCTGAGGTCGTCGCCGAGGCGCTGAAGGTCGTCCGTGCCGTCGGTGTCGACTTCGACACCGTCGAGTACGACCTGGGCGGGTCGCGGTACCTGCGCACGGGCGACGTGCTGCCCGACGGTGTCCTCGACGAACTGCGGTCCCTCGACGCCGTCCTCCTCGGCGCCGTCGGCGCCCCGGGCGTGCCCGCCGGCGTGATCGAGCGGGGCCTGCTCTTGCGCCTGCGCTTCGAGCTCGACCTGTACGTCAACCTGCGGCCCTTCTGTCTGCCGGGCAAGCTCGATTTCGTGGTGGTGAGGGAGAACACCGAGGGCGCCTACGCGGGCGAGGGCGGCTTCCTCCGCAAGGGGACGGACCACGAGGTGGCGACCCAAGGCTCGGTGAACACCCGCATGGGCGTGGAGCGCTGCGTGCGCTACGCCTTCGAGCTGGCCCGATCACGGCCCCGGCGCCACCTCACCCTTATCCACAAGACCAACGTCCTCACGTTCGCCGGCGACCTGTGGCAGCGCACATTCGACGCCGTGGCGCCCGAGTTCCCCGGCGTCGATACCGCCTACCAGCACGTGGACGCCGCCTGCATCTACTTCGTGGAATCCCCCGAGCGCTACGACGTCATCGTCACCGACAACCTCTTCGGCGACATCCTCACCGACCTCGGCGGTGCCATCTCAGGTGGTATCGGCTACGCCGCCTCGGCCAACCTCAACCCGGCCCGCACCGGGCCGTCGCTGTTCGAGCCGGTTCACGGATCGGCGCCGGACATCGTCGGCACGGGCCGGGCCAACCCCGTCGCCGCCATCCTCTCGGCAGCCATGATGTTGGAGTTCCTGGGCGAGAACGCCGCCGCCGCCCGCGTTCGCAAGGCCTGCGCCGAACCGCGGGTCGTGCAGGGCTCGACCGCAGAGATCGGCGACGCCGTCGCAGCGAGGGTGTAGCGGCGATCGCGCCGGCCGTTGGGGCTGCCACCGCGGCGACGGTTTCCCACCGGGCCCGCCTGCCAGGATTTGACACGCCGCGCTCCTCGACCCTAGAACAGTCGGACATGACCCCGGACGCCATCTTCGTCGCCACCCGGCGGGTACGCCCCACCGCGGTCCTCGGCGTCCGCATTTCGGCCTTCATCCTGGGCCTGCTGCTCGCGCTTCTCATTCTTTAGCGCCGCGGGGCGGATCACACACAGCACTCGAACCCCCCGCGGAGACCCCCATATGAGGGTGCAGCGGTGATGAGGCTTCGAGGGGACCAGGATGAGCACGACCGATCAGTCGGTCACGATCTTCGACACAACCTTGCGCGACGGCGAGCAGGCCCCCGGCATCAGCCTGGGCACGAAGGAGAAGCTCGAGATCGCCGAGCAGCTCGCGCGCCTGCGCGTCGACGTCATCGAGGCTGGCTTCCCGATCACCTCGCACGGTGACTACGAGGCCGTCTCAGCGATCGCCGGCTCCGTCGGCACCGAATCGAACGCTCCCGTCATCGCGGCCCTGGCGCGCTGCCATCCCGGCGACATCGCCCGCGCCGGCGAGTCGCTGACCGGCGCTTCACGTTCACGGATCCACGTGTTCCTGTCGACGTCCGAGATCCACCGTCGTGCGCTGCTGCACGGCGCGGATGAGGACGCCGTCATCCGTCAGGCGGTGAGCGCCGTCGAGCAGGCTCGGACCTACACCGACGACGTCGAGTTCAGCCCGCAGGACGCCACCCGCACCGACGAGGACTTCCTCAACCGGGTCATCGATGCGGTCGTCGCGGCGGGCGCGACGACGGTGAACGTACCCGACACCGTTGGCTACGCGCTGCCGCACGACTTCGGACGGCTGATCGGCGACGTGGTGCGCCGGGTCGGGCCGGACGTCGCTGTCAGCGTGCACTGCCACAACGACCTCGGCCTGGCGGTCGCGAACTCGCTGGAGGCCGTCCGAAACGGTGCCCGCCAGGTCGAGGTGGCCGTCAACGGCATCGGCGAACGCGCCGGCAACTGCGCGCTGGAGGAGGTCGTGATGGCGCTGGCCACGCGCCGCGACCTGCTGCGCCGGACAACCACGGTGCACACCCCCGAGATCGCGCGCACGTCGCGGCTCGTCAGCGCCGTCACCGGCTATCCCGTGCAGTTCAACAAGGCGGTCGTGGGTCGCAACGCCTTCGCTCACGAGTCCGGCATCCACCAACACGGCGTCCTCGCCGACCGCCTGACGTACGAGATCATGCGCGCCGAGGACATCGGCGCGGTCGGCGCGCAGATCGTGCTCGGCAAGCACTCCGGCCGCCACGCCGTCGCCCGGCAGCTCGAACGGATGGGGTACCGGCTCACCGATGAGGAGGCCGGTCGGGCATTCACGCGTTTCAAGGAGCTGGCCGACCGCAAGGTCGACATCTCCGACAAGGACCTGGAGGCCATCGTCGCCGACGAGGTGTACGCGAGCGGTGACGGCGAACCCTTCGAGCTCGTCTGGATGCAGGTCTCCGGTGGAACCGTCGGCCCACCCACGGCCACGGTAAGGATCCGCCGCGTTGCTGAAGAGACTCTCGTCGACGAGTCATGCATGGGGGACGGGATGGTCGACGCGGCGTGCGGCGCGATCCGACGCGCGGTCGGCATCGACGCGACATTGCTCACGTTCAATGTCGCCGCCGTAACCGGTGGCATCGATGCCCTGGGTGACGTGAGTGTGCAGGTCGAAGTGGACGGCCGGCGCTTCGCCGGGCGTGGGGTATCCACCGACATCGTCGAAGGCAGCGCGAGGGCCTACCTCAACGCGCTGGGCAAGTCCGTTCGGCTGCGGCAACCGGTCACAGCGGAGATGAGCTAACGAAAGGCAGCAAGCGTCATGATTACGATCAAGGTGACCGTCGACCCCGACCAGACGCCCCAGGAGGAGGCGGAGTTGGTCGCGCGCGTGGCCTCCGCCGTCGCCGAGAGCACGGGCGACAACACCGTCGCGTTCGAGCTGACCAGCCCCGAGCAGGTGTCGGTCTCGGGTTCGCTGGCCACCCGGATGAGCTCGGCGGCGCGCTGGAACGCCTAGGAGCACGGGTCACCACCACGTCGCCACTCGGGTGACCCAAGCCGTGGGCGTAACGCGTCCGAGGACGATCGTGGACAAGGTCTGGGACCGCCACGTCGTCAGCCGTGACGACAGCGGTTCCGACCTGCTCTACGTCGACCTGCACCTGATCCACGAGGTCACCAGCCCGCAGGCTTTCGAGGGCCTGCGGCTGGCCCGTAGGGGAGTGCGGCGCCCCGACCTGACGCTGGCGACCATGGATCACAACGTGCCGACGACCGCCCGCTCGTCGCCCGTCGTGGATCCACTGTCGCGACGGCAGATGGAGGCGTTGGCGACCAACTGCGCCGAGTTCGGCATCCGGCTGTTCGGGATGCGATCGCCGCAGCAGGGAATCGTGCACATGATCGGTCCCGAGCTCGGTCTGACCCAACCCGGCATGACGATCGTCTGCGGAGACAGCCACACGGCGACGCACGGTGCCTTCGGGGCGCTGGCGTTCGGCATCGGCACCTCGGAGGTCGAGCAGGTGCTCGCCAGCCAGTGTCTACCGCAGCGGCGGCCGCGGGCCATGGCCGTCGACGTTTGTGGCACCCTCCCCTTCGGCGTGACCGCCAAGGACCTCGTCCTCAACGTCATCGCGGACATCGGCGTCGACGGCGGCGCCGGCCACGTCATCGAGTACCGAGGCGATGCCATCACGTCCCTGTCGATGGAGGGGCGGATGACGGTGTGCAACATGTCGATCGAGGGCGGCGCTCGCGCCGGGCTCGTCGCCCCCGATGAGACGACCTTCGCCTGGCTGGAGGGCCGGCCGCACGCGCCTCACGGCAGCGAGTGGGACGCCGCCGTCGCCGACTGGCAGACCCTGTCCAGCGACGAGGGCGCGACCTTCGACCGCCTCGTGGAGCTCGACGCCACGACGTTCGCGCCGACGGTGACATGGGGCACGACCCCGGCGATGAGCGTCGCCGTCACGGGGCGGATACCAGTCCCGGAGCAGACCCGCGACGCCACGCAGGCGCGGCGGTCGCTGGCCTACATGGGGCTGAGCGGCGGTGAGGCGGTGACCGACCTGCGGCTGGACCGCGTCTTCATCGGCTCCTGCACGAACGGCCGCATCTCCGACCTCAGGGCGGCGGCGCACGTGGTGGACGGGCGGCGCGTTGCCGACGGCGTGAGGGCGATGGTCGTGCCTGGCTCGTATCCCGTGAAGCGGCAGGCCGAGGCCGAGGGCCTCGACGTGCTCTTCCGCGCCGCCGGCTTCGAGTGGCGCGAACCCGGCTGCTCGATGTGTTTGGGGATGAACCCCGACATCCTCGAGCCGGGGGAGCGCTGCGCCTCGACCTCAAACCGCAACTTCGAGGGCCGGCAGGGCAAGGGCGGCCGCACCCACCTCGTGAGTCCAGCGATGGCTGCCGCCGCCGCGATCCACGGGCAATTCGTCGACGTGCGGGAGATGATCCGGGCATGAAGGCCATCACCGTCGTCGAGGGCCGGATGGCGCCGCTGGACCGCGCCGACATCGATACAGACCAGATCATGCCGAAGCAGTTCCTGAAGCGGATCGAGCGCACTGGCTTCGGCGAGTACGTCTTCCACGACTGGCGCGCCGACGGCGACTTCGTCCTGAACGACCCGCGCTACGCCGACGCCAAGGTTTTGGTCACCGGGCCGAACTTCGGCTCAGGGTCGTCGCGCGAGCATGCGCCGTGGGGATTGCAGCAGTATGGCTTCGACGCGATCGTCGCCCCGAGCTTCGCCGACATCTTCCGCACGAACTGCGCCAAGAACGCCCTGCTCACCGTCACGCTGCCGGCTACCACGTGCGAGCAGCTGGTCGTGATGGCGCAGGCCGACCCCGAGGCGGTCTGCCGCATCGATCTGCGCCACCAGGAGCTCGTGGCGTGGTCGGGCGACGGCGGGCCGCAGTGCCAGCCCAGCCCGCCGGACCTTCAGGCCGAGTTCGAGATCGACCAGCGCGACAGACGCTGCCTGCTCGAAGGGCTCGATGACATCGCCCTGACCCTGCAGGATGCCGCGGCGATCGATGCCTTCGAGCAGCGGCGGCCGACGCACCTGCCGATCGCGACGGCCGCGACGAGCCCCGGCGGTTAGCTCAGATCTCGGGCCCGAACCGCCCGGACGTCGCGCACGTGATCAGATCGCGGGCTACGGCGTGCGCTCCGAGAGGGCGATGTCGTCGGGGCGGACCGGGACGCGGCACAGGTCGATGCCGGTGGCGGCGCGGATGGCGGACACCACGGCGGGGGTGGAGGAGATGGTCGGTGGCTCGCCGACGCCCTTGGCGCCGAAGGGCGCGCCTGGCTCGGGCTGCTCGATGAGGGTTGCCTGCACGTCGGGCATGTCCAGGGCGGTGGGGATGAGGTAGTCGGTGAACGACGGGTTCCGAATCCGGCCGCCGTCGACGACGATCTCCTCCATGACCGCCAGGCCGAGGCCCTGGGCGATGCCGCCCTCGATCTGGCCGGTGACCTGCAACGGGTTGAGCGCCTTGCCGACATCCTGGCCGGTGGTGATCTGCAGCACGCGGATCAGCCCGAGCTCAGGGTCGACGTCGACGACCGCACGGTGGGCGGCGAAGGCGTAGGACACATGGGCGTCGCCTTGCCCGTCGTCGTCCAGCGGCATGGTCGGGGCGTGGCGGTACTCGCGCACCTCCTCGACCGGCCGGCCGCCTAGCGCATCGGTCAGCGTCAGGCGGAACCTGCCCTCCACTCCGACGACCTCGCCGTTGCGCAAGGTCAGCAGCTTTCGGCGGGCGCCCTGCACCTCCACACCTCGGGCCTCGGCGACCCGCTCCAGCAGGGAGTCGCGTACCGCCAGAGCAGCCGCCTGCACGGCGCCGCCGCTCATCCAAGTCTGGCGCGAGGCGCTGGTCGACCCGGCGGAGCCGACCCGGGTGTCGGCGGCCCGCAGCACCACCCGGTCGACGCCGAGGACGCTGCGCACGATCTGCTGTGCCAGGGTCACGAACCCTTGCCCGACCTCGGCGGCGGCACAGTGCACGGTGGCGACCGGCTCGCCGTTCACGCCCTCCTCCAGGCGCACGGCAGCGGTCGAGAAGTCGTCGAAGCCCTCCGAGTACATCAGGTTCTTGAAGCCGACGGCGAAGCCAACCCCGCGGCGGACATCGGCGCGGTCGGCGGTGCGCCCTGCGCCGCCGGGCAGCAGCAGCGGATCGTCGGGCCCGCCGCCCTTGCCGGTAGGCTCCGGCGGCAGGGGATGGGCAACCGCGGCCTCGATGCACTCGCGGGCCGGCGCCGTGCCGGTGATGTGCTGCCCGGTGATCAGTTCATCGCCGCTGCGCAGGGCGTTGCGCAGCCGCAGTTGCACCGGGTCCATGTCAAGGGCGGCCGCCAGCTTGTCCATCTGCGACTCGTGGCCGAAGCACGCCTGCACCGCCCCGAAGCCGCGCATGGCGCCGCAAGGGGGGTTGTTGGTGCGGACCACCCACGCGTCGATGTGCGCGTTGGGCACCCGGTACGGGCCGCAGGAGAAACACGCGGCGTTGGCGATGACCGCCGTAGAGGAGGAGGCGTAGGCACCGCCGTCCAGCAGCAGCCGCGCCTCAACCTTGACCAGGTCACCGTTACTGTTGGCGTGGTGGCGGTACCACATGCGCGCGGGGTGGCGGTGGACGTGACCGAAGAAGGACTCCTCGCGCGAGTACAGCATCTTGACCGCCCGCCCGGTGCGCAGCGCCAGCAGGCAGACGTGGACCTGGAGGCTGACGTCCTCGCGGGCACCGAAGGCTCCACCCACCCCCGACAGCGTCAGCCGCACCAGCTCGGGGGCCAGGCCGAGGCAGGCGGCGACCTGGTCGCGGTCGACGTGCAGCCACTGCGTCGAGATGTACAGGTCAACGCCGCCGTCGTCGCCGGGGATCGCCATGCCCGACTCGGGACCGAGGAAGGCCTGATCCTGCATCCCAACGGCGTAGGCGCCCTCGACGGTGACCTCTCCGGTCGCCTCGAGGTCGCCGTGGCGGATCGTCAGGTGCCGGAAGACGTTGCCGTCGGGATGCACCGGCGGCGCGTCGATGGCCGCCTCAGGGTCCACGACGGCGGCCGTCGGCTCGTAGTCGACCTCGATGGCTTGCACCGCGCGCCAGGCGATCTCGGGATGGTCGGCGGCGACGGCGGCGACCGCCTCGCCCTGGTAGCGGATCACGTCGGAGGCGAACACCGGCTGGTCGGCGTGTTCGAGGCCGTAGTTGGGTTCACCCGGCACGTCGTCGGCGGTGAGGACGGCATGCACCCCCGGGATGCGGCGGGCCGCTTCGGTGTCAAGGTCACGGATTCGCGCAGACGGGTGCGGGCTGCGCAAGGTGCGCCCCCACAACATCCCGTCCGCCCACAGATCCGACGAGAAGGCGAACTGCCCCTTGACCTTGGGGATGCCGTCGGGGCGCGACGAGCTGGTCCCCACGCCACGGTCGGTGGAACGCTTGCGGTCGCTGTGAGGTGGCGCCGTCGGCGCCGTCGGTGCAAAGGGAGCCGCTGCGGAGAGCACCGGCTTCACGGCTGGGTTCCCGCACGCTGCCGCTGCACGTCCACAACCGCCTGCAGGATCCGCCCGTAACCGGTGCAGCGGCACAGGTTGCCCGAGATCGCCTCGCGCACAGTCAGTTCGTCGGCGTCGGGCACCCGGTCGAGCAGGTCGTGCACCGCCACGATCAAGCCAGGGGTGCAGAAGCCGCACTGGACCGCGCCGGCGTCCAGAAAGTGCTGCTGCACGTCGGACAGACCGTCACCCGGCTCCAGCCCCTCGACCGTGACGACCTCGGAGTCGACCGCGTCGGCGGCGAGCACGCAGCACGACACCACCAGGGTTCCGTCGAGGAACACCGAGCACGACCCGCACTCGCCCTGCTCGCAGGCGTTCTTCGAGCCGGGAAGGCCCAGGCGCTCGCGCAGCACGTACAGCAGGCTTTCGCCGAGCCACGCCGCCTTGACCGACTCCTCGCGGCCGTTGACCTGCAGCGTGTAGGACTCCGACTCGTCGGTCAGCCGGGAGCCGGCGGGCGCGCCCTCGGCGGCGGCTTCGACCTGGCTGCGGCCGGCCTCGGCGTAGCCGGGATTGCGATCGGAGGTCATGCGCGCAAGCTCCTGGTCAGGGCACGCCGGGCCATCACCTTGACGGTGTGGCGCCGGTACTCGGCGGTGCCCCGGTGGTCGGTGATCGGTTCGGCGGCGGCGGCCGCGAGCGCGGCGAAGCGGTCGACGGCGTTGGTCTCGGCGTCCAGTGTGTCCCAGTCCAGCGCGTCGCTGATGAAGTCCTCGGCCTCGGTCGGGCGCAGCGGTCGCGCAGCGACCGAGCCGAAGGCGCAGCGCACGCGCCGGTGGTCGGTGTCCACGACCATGGCGCAGCAGGCGATCGAGATCACCATGGCGTTGCGGGTGCCGACCTTGAGGAACTGCTGGGGACCGCGGACGGCGGGGAAGCGCACCTCGCTGATCACCTCGCCGGGCTGGATCGCGGTTCGCTTCGCCGCCGTGATGAAGTCGGCCAGCGGCAGGCGTCGGGTGCCGTCGGGCGAGGCCAGCACGACATCAGCCTCGACGGCCGCGAGGAACGGCAGGGTGTCACCGGCGGGGCTCGCGGTGGCGACGTTGCCGCCGATGGTTCCGGCGTTGCGGATCTGGGGCGACCCGACCGTCCGTGCGGCGGCCGCCAGAGCGGGCAGGGCCTCGGCCAGCTCGGTCTGCATCTGCGAGTAGGTGACGTTGGCACCGAGGACGACCTCGTCGCCGTCGGTGGCGTGGTGGCGCAGCTCGGCGACGCGCCGCAGCGCCACGACGTCCGTTGGCCGGCGATGGCCGAAGTTCACCTCCACCATGAAGTCCGTTCCGCCCGCCAGCAGCTGCGCGTCGGGCATGGCCGCGAGCGCATCGACGGCCTGGCTGAGCGTCGTCGGCCGAGCGACCGTCATGCCTCTCCTCGCCGTCGGGTGGTCCCGCGATCCTAGGTCCCCGGCCCGAGGTGCTGTGACTTTGCTACCCGTGCGGCGGCAACGTCACAGCACCCCGGGTTGACATGCCGGTGGCCGGGACCGATGTTGCCAGCGATGCCCGACTTCGTCTTGCGCAGCCGGCGGGTCGTCACGCCCGAGGGCGAGCGGCCCGCCGCCGTGCACATCCGCGCCGGCGTGATCGCTGCCGTCGGCGACTTCGACGATGTGCCGGCGGGCGCGCCGACCGTCGAGGGAGGTGAGGCGGCCCTGCTGCCCGGCCTGGTCGACATCCACGTCCACGTCAACGAACCGGGCCGCACCGACTGGGAGGGGTTCGCCACCGCGACCCGGGCAGCCGCCGCCGGCGGGGTCACGACCCTGCTCGACATGCCGCTCAACAGCATCCCGCCAACGACGACCGCCGCTCATCTCGCCGTCAAGCGGGCCGCCGCCGAGGGCCAGTGCTGGGTCGACGTGGGCTTCTGGGGCGGGGCGGTGCCGGACAACGCCGCAGACCTCAAGGCGCTGCACGATGCCGGCGTCTTCGGCTTCAAGGCGTTCCTCGTCGACTCGGGCGTCGCCGAGTTCGCGTGCCTGGACACGGCTGCGCTGGCGGCGGTCGCCGGAGAGATGGCGGTGCTGGGCGCCACGCTGATCGTGCACGCCGAGACTCCCGGGCCAATCGCCGTGGCCACCGCGGCCCTGGGTCATGCCGATCCGCGCCGCTATGCCACCTACCTGGCGTCGCGGCCGCCCGCCGCGGAGGAGCAGGCGGTGGCGCAGCTGGTCGAGCTGGTGCGGGCGCACGGCATCCACGTGCATGTGGTGCACCTGTCGGCCGCGGGCGCCCTGGCGCAGCTGCGCGCGGCTCACGCCGAGGGCCTGACGATCACCGCCGAGACGTGCCCGCACTACCTCGCGCTGGCCGCCGAGGACGTGCCCGACGGTGCGACGGCGCACAAGTGTGCTCCGCCGGTGCGCGAGGCCGCCAACCGCGAGCGGCTCTGGGACGGCCTGCGCAGCGGCGCGATCGACTTCGTGGTGAGCGACCACTCACCCTGTCCGAGCGATCTCAAGCGTCCCGACGACGGCGACTTCTTGCAGGCCTGGGGCGGGATCTCCTCACTGCAGCTGGGGTTGCGCGTGGTGTGGACCGAGGCCCGAAGGCGTGGCGCCTCCCTCGGTGACATCGCGCGGTGGATGGCCGAAGGACCGGCACGGTTCGCCGGGCTGGAGCGCAAGGGCTCCGTCGAGGCCGGCAAGGACGCCGATCTTGTGCTGTTCGACCCCGACGTCGAGTCAACCGTGCAGCGCGACGAGCTGGAGCACCGCCACAAGCTGTCGCCCTACCTGGGCCACACCCTGGCCGGGCGCGTCGTCGCCACCTGGGTTCGCGGGGTGCGCGTGCAGCGCAACGGACACGTCGCCGGCGACCCCGCCGGGCGGCTGCTGGAGCGCACGTGACCACTGCGGCGGACCCCGGCTTCACGCAGTTGGTCGATCTGGCCGCCGTGCGGCTCGGCGGGATGGCGCTGGCCGCCAACGACGAGTTCTTCGCCGCCAAGGAGAACCTGCTGCTGGCGCGACCCCCGGTGTTCGACCCGCACCGCTACACCGACCGTGGCAAACAGATGGACGGCTGGGAGACAAGGCGCCGCCGCGAGCCCGGGCACGACTGGTGCGTGCTGCGCCTCGGCGTGCCGGGCATCCTCCGCGGCGTGGTCGTCGACACCAGCTTCTTTCGCGGCAACTACCCCGACCGCTGCTCGTTGGACGGCTGCGTCGCCGACGGGGCGCTGACCGCCGCAGACCTGACCGACGCCCAATGGTTCCCACTGCTGGGCGAGACACCCCTGGAAGGTGACGCGCGCAACGCCTTCTCGGTCGAGGCGTCGCAACGGGTCACGCACCTGCGGCTGAACATCTTTCCCGACGGTGGTGTGGCGCGGCTGCGGGTCCACGGCGAGCCGCTGCCCGACCTTCGACGACGGGCAGCTCCAGATGAGCGGCTCGACCTCGCGGCGGTGGTCAACGGCGGCACCGTGCCGGCCTGCAGCGACGTGTTCTTCTCGCCGGGCCACAACTTGGTCACGGTGGGCGACGGTCGGGACATGGGCGACGGTTGGGAGACCCGCCGGCGGCGCGGTCCGGGCCACGACTGGGCGATCGTGCGGCTGGCGACGCAGGGCGTCGTCGAGCGCGTCGAGGTGGACACCACCAATTTCAAGGGCAACTACCCGGACAGCTGCTCACTGGAGACGTGCGACGCCGGGAACGTGACCGTGCCGCCGGACGGCGCCGAGTGGCGGCAGCTGCTGGCGCCAGCCAAGCTCGGCCCGCACGCCCGGCATACCTTCGACGTGGACCACGCCCGCCCCGCCACCCATGTCCGGCTTAACATCTTCCCCGACGGCGGCGTGGCCCGGCTGCGTCTGCACGGCCGCGTCACCGAGGTCGGTTGGCGGTCGGCCGGCGTGCGCTGGCTCAACGCCTTGCCGGCGCCGGCGTTCGCCGACGAGGTCAGGACCTGCTGCGCGTCAACCGCGTGGGCAGCGCGGCTGGCCGAAACCAGGCCGTTCGCCGACTTCGACGCCCTGCTGGCCGCCGCCGACCAGGCCTGGGAGGCCACGGGCCCCGAGGACTGGCAGCAGGCGTTCGCCGCCCATCCACGCATCGGCGCGCGGGTCAGGGCAGCCCCGGTTCCAGGCACGGCCGACCGCGAGCAGGGGCGGGGCTGGGCGCAGCGGGAGCAGTCAGCGACCCAGGTGGCCTCGGCGGAAACTCTCGATGCGCTGGCGGAGGGCAACCGGGCCTACGAGCAGCGCTTCGGGCATGTCTTCCTGATCTGCGCCACGGGCCGCTCCGCCGATGAGATGCTCGCCGCACTGCGGACTCGGATGGGCAACGAACCAGACGCCGAGTTGCGGGTGACTGCCGAGGAGCAACGCAAGATCACGCGCCTGCGGCTGGCTAAGCTCGTCCTGCCGAGTGCGCAGTCATGAGCCTCAGCACGCACGTGCTCGACACCGCAACCGGCCTGCCCGCCACCGGCGTGGCAGTGATGCTCGAGCGGCGGACCGAGCAGGGCACCTGGCAACAGATCGGCGGCGGTGAAACCGGCGAGGACGGCCGCATTCTCGACCTGCTGGAAGGCGCGCCGACGGTGTCAGGCCAGCACCGGCTCACGTTCGACACCGGGGCGTACCTCGGCGATGAGGGCTTCTATCCCGAGGTGACGGTGACCTTCGTGGTCGCCGCCCCCTGGCAGCATCATCATGTGCCGCTGCTGCTGAGCCCGTACGGCTACACCACCTACCGAGGGAGCTGACCGATGGCCATCGCGCTGGGTGCCAACCGCTACGGCAAGTCGGGCATCCGCCTGGCCACCGTCGACCGTGACGGCGAACGGCACGCCTTCACCGACCTGACCATCGACGTGCGCCTGGAAGGCGCCTTCACGCCAGCGCACGCGGAGGGCGACAACTCGGCGATCCTGCCCACCGACACCATGCGCGGCGCCTGCTACGCGCTGGCTCGCGAGGAGCCGGTCGGCACGCCCGAGTCGTTTGGCCTGCGCCTGACGACCTACCTGCTGGAGGCCGCGCCCGCCGCCGAGCTCGCCACCGTCTCGCTGCTGCAGCAGCCGTGGGAGCGCATCGCCGGCGACCATCCCTTCACTTTCAGCCGGGCGGGCGGCGGGCTGCGCACGGCGATCGTCAGCCGAGGGCGGAGCCGGGATGGCGACGACGTCGAAGTGGCTGCCGGCGTCGCGGACCTGTACGTGCTGAAGACCAGCGGCTCGGCGTTCACCGGCTACCTCGTCGACCGCTTCACAACGCTGCCGTCGGCTCCGGACCGGATCCTGGCCACCTCGATCACCGCGACCTGGCGCTACACCCGTCTCGGCCTTGATTACTCCCAGTGCGCCGACGATGTCCGGCGGGCGGTGCTCGACGCCTTCGCCGGCCATGACGACAGCCGGTCGCTGCAGCACACCCTGTGGGTGATGGGCGAGGCAGTGCTGGCTTCGTGTCCGGACGTGGGCGACATCCACTTCTCACTGCCGAACCAGCACCACGTGCCCGCCGACCTGTCGCCCTACGGCATGGACAACCCGAACCGGGTCTTCGTCGCCACCGATCGCCCATTCGGCGTCATCGAGGGCACGGTCACCCGCGACCAG
>JACCVM010000214.1 GCA_013698135.1 Euzebyaceae bacterium
TAGGCCGCCAGGGCCATTTCGTCGTTGGCACCTATAAGGTTGCCCGGACAGTTTTGCGAGGTGACCGGACGTACTCGGCTCGCTCTCCCGGGACCGACCAGCACCTGTCGAAGCCAGTCACCCCCAAAGGGCGGGTTGCAGTTGTCAGTGAACCCGCAGCCATGCTACCGCGCGGTTCAGACCTTCTGGCGTTCACGCAGCGCACGCTGGACCTGCCGCTGCGCGTCCTTGCGGGCGAGGTCCGCGCGCTTGTCGTGCGTCGCCTTACCTTGACCGAGCCCGACCAGCAGCTTGGCCTTGCCGTCCTTCCAGTACAGGCGCAGTGGCACCAGGGTGCGGCCCTGCTCCTGGGTGAACTTCGCCATCTCGTCGATCTCGCGCCGGTGCAACAGCAGCTTGCGCTGGCGGGTGGGGTCGTGGTTGGCGCGGTTGCCGAAGGCATACTCAGGGATGTCGGCCTGTGCCAGCCACACCTCACCGCGCCGTACGGTGGCGAAGGCCAGGGCGATCGAGGCTTTGCCGGCCCGCAGCGACTTCACCTCGGTGCCCGTCAGCGCGATCCCCGCCTCGAACGTCTCGCTGATGTCGTAGTCGTAGCGAGCGCGACGGTTCACCGCGATCGTGTCGTCACTCTTCTTGCGCGCCATGGGGGCACGTTACCCGGCTGCCCCTACCCGCCGTTCGCGCGGGCGACGGCGGCTTGCAGCGTGCGCTGTGCGGCAGCGAGCTGGGCGTCCTCACCGCGGACCACCTGGTCGGGCTGCACGCCGACGCCCTCGATCGAATCACCCGACGGGGTGAAGTACTCGGCGGTGGTGAACTTGACGCCCCCGCCGCTGTCCAGTGTCTGGATGGTCTGCACGGTGCCCTTGCCAAAGGTGGACGTGCCAACGATGTCGCCGCGACCGCTGTCCTGGACGGCTCCGGCGACGATCTCGCTGGCGCTGGCCGAGCCCTTGTCAACCAGGACGACCAGCGGCAGGTCTGACAGCGCATCGCCGCGTGCGGCATAGGTGCGCCGCTCGGCTTCGCGCTCCTGCACGCTGACGATCTGCCCGTCCTCGATGAAGATGCTGGCCACCTCGATCGCCTCGGGCAGTAGCCCGCCTGGATTGCCACGAAGATCGAGCACGATGCCGCTGGCACCCTCGGTGACCAGCCGCTCGACCTCGCCGCGCACGGCCTCGCCGACACCGCCGGTGAACTGCAGCAGCCGGACGTAGCCGGAGCCATCCTCCAGCAGCCGGCCTTCGATGTTGGGCACGTCGATCTGCCGTCGGGTCAAGGTCACCTCGTGGCGCCCCTGCTGGCCACCGGCCAGGCCCAGCGTGACGTCGGTGCCCGCCTCGCCCTTCACCCGTTCGACGATCACGTTGATCGCCTTGTCGCGAACATCGCTGCCGTCCACGCTGATGATGCGCTCGCCTTCGGTGATGCCCGCCTCCGCGGCTGGGGTGCCGTCGAGGACCGAGACGATGCGCACGCCGTTGGGGCCCTCCTCCAGGACCAAGCCGACCCCCGAGAACTCGCCGTCCAGCGCGTCGTTGAACTCGGAGAACTCGTCGAGGTCGAAGTACTGCGCGTACGGGTCGTCCAGCGCCCGCAGCATCCCGTCGACGGCACCGTCCACCAGCTTGCTGTCGTCGGGTGCCTTGACGGCGTCGGCTTCGAGCTGATCGAGGACTTCGGCCACCACGCCGAGGCGGCGGCCGTTGTCGGCGGACACCGCCGACGGTGCACCGCCCGCGTCGGCCAGCCCTCGTGAATAGGCCGCCTGTGTCACCCCGGCCAGGAACACCAGTGCACAGGCCGTCGCAGCGATTCGCGTCAGCATGAGCCAAAGCCTGCCACGCCCGGCGCCTTGCGGCCGTCGCGCCCGCGGAACTTAGCCAGACTTGGCCAGACCTTGGTCGCCTCTTTGCCAGCCACGCCGGCCGCCGCCGACCCGGCGACCGCCGGGGCCACGGCGCCTACAGGTAGCCCATGGGGTCGACCGGCGTGCCGTTGACGCGCACCTCGAAGTGCAGGTGGGGGCCGGTCGAGTAGCCGGTCGAGCCGACGTAGCCGATGGTCTGGCCGCGTTGGACCGCCTGGCCCGTTCCCACCGCGACGCTGGACTGATGCGCGTACAGGGTGGCGATGCCGCCACCGTGGTCGAGGACCACGACGTTGCCGTAGCCGCTCATGGTGCCCGCCGACACCACCGTACCGCTGGCCGCCGCCGAGATCGGTGAACCGTACGCCGCGCCGATGTCGATGCCGGAATGGAGACGGCCGGTGCCGAAGATCGGGTGCGTGCGCCAACCGAAGTCGCTGGTCTTGACGCCGTCGGCTGGCCACAAGAATCCTGAGCTGGAAGAGGTTGAGGGTGCAGGGGCGGCTGCCGGCTGGGGCTGCGCGGCCGGGGCGCGGTTCCGCGTCGCCTGCTCCGCCTCGCGTCGGGCGGCCGCCTGGCGCGCCGCTTCCTGGCG
>JACCVM010000232.1 GCA_013698135.1 Euzebyaceae bacterium
GACGATGTCCGCCGCCTCTGGAAGCTGCGGCACGGGGACCGGCCCAGCCCACTCCTGGTCGTGGTTTCCCATCCCGGTGTTGGGTCCACGACCGTGAAGGCCACCATCTGCGGGCCCGTCGGCGACAACCCGCAGGTTTTGAGCGGTCTGGACTTGGCACAGGTCGAGCGGCTCTGTGCGGCGGCGTTGGCCGAGCCCAACCGCCACACCGCTGTTCGCTTTCTCGTGAGCACGCTGGAAGGTCTGGACGCCGAGCGCATTCCCGGGCTGCGCAATCTCGGGATGCTGGCCACTCACGAGCTGCAGGTCGGCGTGCCACGGCGCTCGGACTGGAGCGAGGCCTGCCGTGGCGACGGCGGTCGCAGGCAGACGCGCCGGATCAACCTCCCCTCCCGAGGACGACCCGACGGCCGCCTACACCGAAACCCTGACAATCCTGTTTCGGCTGCTGCTCGTGGCCTACGCCGAGGACAAGGATCTATCGCCGTACGGCACCAACAGCCGCTACGCCCACCATGCGCTCAAGACGGTAGCTCAGGATCTGACCGAGCAACGCCGCAGCGGAACGGTGACCTTTGACACGGCCGCCACCGATCTGTGGGAGGACATGCGAGCGCTGTGGCGCGCCGTCGACAAGGGCAACGACGACTGAGGTGTGCCGCCCTACGACGGTGGCCTGTTCAGCACCGACCGATCCGTGAACCCCGCCGGTGCCGCCCTTGATGTCATGAGCTTGACCAACGCCGAACTCGATCCCGCCTTGCTGGCCCTGCTCGTTGACGAGGGCGACCCGAGCGTGTTCGGGCCGGTGGACTTCCGATCGTTGAGCGTGCGCGAGTTCGGCACTATCTACGAAGGGCTGCTCGAAAGCCGCCTGGCCGTAGCTGCTGGCAGGGCCGTATCCGGGCATGGGCGCGGGCGACCCGGATCTGTACAAGGCGTTCTGCTGGCGCTTCTGGCAGCTGACCCGCAGCGACGGCGCCGTCGGCGTGGTGCTCCCCCGCTCCGCGCTGTCTGCTGCCGGCAGCGCGCCCTGGCGGCAGGCGATCCTGGACGAGGGTGCCTTCGACGACGTGACAGTGCTCAAGAATACGAAGGGCTGGGTCTTTGAAGACGTGACTCCCCAGTACACCGTTAGCCTTGTCGTCCTTTAGGAAAGGCCATGCGAGATCAGGAATCGTTCGCTTTCGCGGGCCCTACAACTCCATTGAAGCGTTCGACGACGAAAGGCGACGAAAGGCGCCGGAGTTCACCGTAATGGAGTTCCGGTCGTGGTCTGAGGGGGCGTCATTCCCGCTGCTGCCGTCCGCTGACTCCGCACGGGTGTTCATCAAGCTGCGCCAGCATCCGCGCCTTGACGCTGCCCCCCCGGCGCATCGAATTTGGCGGGCGCGGCCGGCGACCGAGTTCCACCACGGCCGACAAGCATCTCTTCGAGCTCGACCGATGAGAGAGTTCGACGCCACCAACGACAAGCACCACTTCGACTTCGGCCGTCCAGACGACGCGATGTGGCCGGTCTACAAGGGCGCGTCGTTCAACCTGTGGGAACCTGACACCGGCACTTACTAACGCCTGGGCCGACCCGGACGTCGTGGTGCCGGTCCTTGAGCGCAAGCGCGTCCGCCAGCAGCGCCACGCCCGCTCGGCCTTCAGCGAGTTCGACCGCGAGTGGGCGGCCGACCCAGACACCCTGCCGTGCTGGTATCCGCGCATAGCGTTTCGCGACGTTGCGCGGGCAACCGACGCCCGAACGGTGATCGCCGCCCTGGTCCCGGGCGGCGTCGTGACCGCCAACCAGGCTCCGTATCTCCTATGGCCTCTCGGCGATGAGCGCGATGAGGCCTACCTGCTGGGTGTGCTGTGTTCAATCCCCCTGGACTGGTACGCGCGTCGAGTCGTCGAAACCCACGTCAACTTCCACCTGTTCAACGCCTTCCCGGTCCCCCGGCCCGACCGCGATCATCGACTCCGGCGCCAAGTCGAGGTCATCGCCGGCCGCCTCGCTGCCGTGGACGACCGCTACGAGGACTGGGCTCAAGCTGTCGGCGTACCGGTTGGTTCGGTCAGCGAGGAAGACAAGCCCGACCTCCTCGCGGAACTGGACGCCGCCATCGCACTGCTCTACGAGCTGGACGAGTCCGACGTCCGCCACATCTTCCAGACATTCCACGCCGGCTGGGACTACCACGACCGGCTCGGCCGCGTCCTCGTGCACTTCGACCGGCTCGGCGGTGAGCAGCCCGAAAGACACGGGCTCGCCGCCGAAGAAGGTCCCGACTATGACGCCTAACCTGACGCGCCGACTACTCGTCGGCGCCGGTGACCTCCATCACCGCCAGCCGCTGCCCCGCTTCCCCGTCGGCGACCAGCCGGAGGCGTACCCCGAGGGCGGTGGCGATCCGTTCGATCATCTCCAGCGTCGGGGAGACGCCGCCCTCCTCCATGCCCTGCACGTCCCCGCCGGTCATGCCGATGTGCTTGCCCAGCGCGATCCGCGACATGCCGACCGCAACCCGCAGGTCGTAGACGAATGCGCCGAAGTCCTGCTCGATGCGCGCCTGCCGCAGTCCTTCCTTGAACTCCGGGGTGTCGGTGTCACCCCACGCGGCCAGCACTTCCTCCAGTGTGCGGTACGGCCGCGTGGCGATCCGTTCCTCGCTCATCTCTTACTCCGACGTAGGGCTTCACGGGCTCGTGCGACCTCTCGGTCCTCATTCTGCCGCTGTTTGCGAAACGTGGTGAGCAGGAGAATCTCCCGCCCAGCGCCGAAGCAATACGTGATGCGGCGCGCCTCGCCGTCAAGCTTGAGCCGCAACTCGAAGAGACCACCCTTCAGGCTGCGTGAGTGCGGCATCGGCAACTGGTTGCCTTCTGCTTTCAGCCGCCGCAGCAGCTTGGCGGCTCGCTGCGCATGGACAGGTGGCAGCGCCGTGAGCCACTCCTCCACCTCGGGTTCAAGCTCGACGTTCCACCGGGCCCCCATGAGCCGACCGTACGGACGGCCACGGCCGGGTGAGGCAACGGCGCCGTGACCGCTGGGGACAAGCCAGAGTTCGCGACCAACCGGCCTGGGGAGCGGGTTGCGGACGCCAGCAACGGCCATCTCGCCTTCCTCGGCAAGATCTGGGCCCAGCCGCCTGAGCTGGCGGTCGCCACCGCCTACTTCAACCCCGGCGGGCTTCAACCTGCTGGCCGACGAACTCGAACGCGTCGGCAAGGTCCGCCTGCTGTTGGGGGCCGAGCCGGAGGTGCCCGAGCACCGTGTCCGGTGTCTCAAAGACACGCCCAACCCGGCTCGCGCCGGCCAGGCCAAGCTGCGATCGGCGCTCAAGGGCCACACCCGAACGTTGGAGGAGGACCGCGACCTTCTGGGGTTCAGCCACGAAGCGGACGCGGGGGCACGCCGGCTGCTGCGATGGCTGACGTCGGGGTCGGTCGAGGTCCGCCGGCTGGAAGACGCCTTCCTGCACGGCAAGGCGTTCATCGTCTCCAGCCACGACGAGGGGGTCATCGCGGGCAGCTCAAACTTCACCTATGCCGGCCTCCCGAGGAACCTCGAACTCAACCTCGGTCACTACGGACCGACCACCGTGCGTCAAGTCCGTGAGTGGTTCGACGAGCTGTGGGAGCGCGCCACCGACTTCGATCTGGCGGCGCTGTACGAGGCCCGCTTCGAGCCGCACCTGCCCTATGTGGTGTACCTGCGCATGCTGCATGAACGCTACGGCGACGAGCTGGCGCAGGAGGCCACGGACACCGGCGTCGGGCAATCCATCTCACGTCCTTCCAGACGGATGGACTGTGGCGCGCCAGGCGGATCCTGGCCGAGCGACGGGGAGTGCTCATCGCCGACGAGGTCGGCCTCGGCAAGACCTTCCTCGCTGGGGAGTTGATCCGTCAAGCCGTGCAGGAGCGCCGCCAACGTGCTAGTCGTCGATCCCGCCACCCTCCGGGACGGCCCGTGGCGCAAGTTCCTCGACCACTACCAGCTGGGCGTGGAGTGTGTCTCGTTCGACGAACTGGCCGACGATCGGCGGCTCAATCCGTTGGCCACCACGTACAAGCTGCGCAACGACCCCGACGACTACGCCATGGTGGTCGTCGACGGGGCCCACAACCTGCGCAACCCCTGGCACGCAGCGCGCAGAGGCGCTGCGCCGACTGCTCGGAGGCAGCCCACCCAAGGATGTAGTGCTGTTGACCGCGACACCGGTCAACAACAGCCTCTGGGACCTGTACTCGCTGCTGTACTACTTCATCCGCAACGACGCGGCCTTCGCCGACGCGGGTGTCCGCTCGCTGCGGGATCACTTCGCGTCGGCCATGGCCGTCAACCCCGATGACCTGTCCCCCGAGCACCTGTTCGACGTCCTCGACGCGGTGGCCGTCCGCCGCACCCGGCCGTTCGTCAAGCGCTACTACCCCAACGACACTGTCGTCATCGACGGTCGCCGCACGACCATCACCTTCCCGACTCCACGCGTGCCGAAGGTCGGCTACAACCTCGACGCGGTCCTACCGGGCTTCTTCGGCCGCTTCGCTCACGCGCTGGACGGAGTAGTCGGTAGCTCTCCGGGCGATCCCGACGTGCTCACTCTGGCCCGCTACGCCCCCTCCCGTTACCGGGTGGCCGGCGTGCCCGACACCTACGAGCTGCAACTGGCCGACCTGTTGCGATCCGGACTGCTCAAGCGTTTCGAGTCCTCCGCGCATGCCTTCGCCCGGACGTGCGCCACCATGGCCGACAGCCACGACGGGTTCCTGTCGCTGCTCGGCCAGGGCAAGGTGGCGACGGGCGCGATCCTGGCCGACTGGATGGCGACCGACACCGACGAGCTCGACGACGTCACCGCCTACCTGACCCAGCACCGTCTCGATCTGGAGGACGCCAGCGAATTCGACGACGGCGCGCTGGCCACCGCTGCGGCGGCGGACCGCGACCTGCTGCGTGCGCTGGGGTCACAGGCCCGTCAGGTCACCCCTGGCAACGACCCGAAGCTTGCCGCGCTCGTCGAGGAGTTGGCCGACATCGCCGCAGGGGCCAACGCCGAGGGGATCGGCGCCGACGACACCCGCGACAAGCCCAAGGTGTTGGTGTTCAGCTACTTCGCCGACACGGTCGACTGGATCACGGATCATCTCTTAGCCGTGGTTGAAGTGGACGAGCGGTTGACGGCCTACCGGGGTCGCATCACCAGCACGTCGGGGCGTCACGGCAACAAGGAGCAGGCGCTGTGGGGCTTCGCGCCCCGCACCACCGACGCTCCGGGCGGGTCAGAGGCCGACCGGTTCGACATCGTCGTCGCGACCGACGTCCTCGCCGAGGGCGTCAACTTCCGGCAGGCCCGCCACATCATCAACTACGACCTGCCATGGAACCCGATGCGTCTGGTGCAACGGCACGGGCGCATCGACAGGATCGGCTCCAGGCACACCGAAGTGTTCCTGCGTTGCTTCTTCCCAGACGCCCAGCTGGAGGCAGTGCTCGGCTTGGAGGAGCGCCTGCAACGCAAGATCAAGCAGGCCGCCGCCAGCGTCGGCGTGGGTGGCGAGGTACTACCCGGCAGCCAGGTGACGGACGTCACCTTTTCGGAGACGGTCGAGGACATCGAGCGACTTCGGGCGGGCGACGCCGGGCTGTTCGAACGAGGCGGTACGGGACGGGCGGCCCTCAGCGGTGAGGAATACCGCCAGCAGCTGCGCGAGGCACATGACAGCGGCGACTTGATGGACCGCGTGCTCAGCTTGCCCTGGGGCTCCGGCAGTGGGATGGCACGAGTGGGCGCGGCGCGGGGTTACGTCTTCTGCGCACAGATTGGGGATCATCCGCGGCGAGCCTTCCGCTACGTCGAGATGGCCGACCCGCTGAACCCGGTGATCATCGACGACACCCTGACCTGCCTGGCTCAGGCGCAGCCGCCGAACGGACCTGACACCGAACGTGCCCTCGACGGGGATGGCCATCGGCTGGCGTTCGATGCTTGGACGGCCGCGCGAGCACACATTACCGCTGAGTGGAATGTGGCCGCCGACCCGGCCAACTTTGCAGCCGACGGTGCCGAAGGCCATGCGTGACGCGGCGGCGCTCGTCCAGAGCAACCGGCCCCCGTCGATGACGTTGGAGGAGGCCGACAGACTGGTGGATGTTCTGGAGACTCCTTACCCCGAGCGGACCCTTCGTCAGGTGCGGCGGGTGCTCGCGTCTGCCGTTACGGCTTCGGAGAAGGTTGAGGCGCTGGCTCAGTTGGCGAGCGACTTGGGACTGGAGCCGGGCACGCCGTTGGAGCCGCTGCCCGAGGTCGACGAGGACGACGTCCACCTGGTGTGTTGGTTGGCGATCGTCCCCTCGGCGGTCTGACGGCAGCCGGTTTCAGTAGGTGGGGATGGACTCGTCGACCTCGCGGGCGTAGGCATTGATGCCGCCGCGCAGGCTGCGGACCCGCTTGAAGCCGGCACCTTGCAGTTGCTCGAGGGCCTGCATCGAGCGCATGCCGGACTTGCAGTGCAGGACGATGTCCTCGCTGGAGTCCAGCTCCGACAGGTGGCGGTGCAGATCACCTAGGGGCATCAGCTCGGCACCAGGGATGCGGCTGATCTCGTACTCGTGCGGGTCGCGGACGTCGATGAGGCGAACCCGGTCACGGGCCTCGGCGAGCTCGCGCGGATCGATCTCCAGTCCGCTCAGCGCGGACTCGCCGGCCTCATGGTCGTTGGCGGGGACGCCGCAGAACTGCTCGTAGTCGATCAGCTCGGTGACGGTCGGGTTCTTGCCGCAGACCGGGCATTCGGGGTCCTTGTTGACCTTGATGGTCTGCCAGCGGGCCTCCAGCGCGTCGTAGATCTGCATCCGACCGATCAGCGGCTCGCCGATGCCGGTCAGCAGCTTGATCCCCTCCGTCGCCTGACCGGCGCCGATGGTGGCGCAGATGACACCGAAGACCCCGCCCTCGGCACACGACGGCACCATGCCGGGAGGCGGCGGCTCAGGGAACATGCAGCGGTAGCAGGGACCGTCCTCGGCGTAGAAGACCGCCAACTGACCGTCGAAGCGGAAGATCGAGCCGTACACGTTCGGCTTGCCGAGCAGGACGCAGGCGTCGTTGACGAGATAACGGGTCGGGAAGTTGTCGGTCCCGTCGATCACCAGGTCATACGGCCGGATGATCTCCATCGCGTTGTCGCTGGTGAGCGCCGTCTCGTGGATCTCGACGTTCACGTGCGGATTGATGTCGGCGATGGTCTCGGCGGCCGACACCACTTTGCGCTTGCCGATGTCGGAGGTGCCGTGGATGACCTGGCGGTGCAGGTTCGACTCGTCGACGACATCGAAGTCGACCAACCCGAGGGTGCCGACACCCGCCGCGGCGAGATACATGGCCAGCGGCGAGCCGAGGCCGCCGGTCCCCACCAGCAGCACCTTGGCCGCCTTGAGCCTGCCCTGCCCGTCCACGCCAACGTTGGGCATGATCAGGTGGCGGCTGTAGCGCCGGATCTCGTCGTTAGTCAGCGGGGCTGGATCTTTGATCAACGGTTCCATGCCTAGATCAACCTTCCCGAGGCTGCAGTCATTCCGCTTCAAGGACGGCGTCAGACGCTGAACCCCATGGCGCGCAGCTCGTCGCGGGCCTCGTCGGAGATCATGTCGGTCGACCAAGGCGGCGAGAAGGTGAAGTCCACGTCGACGTCGTCGACGCCGGGAAGCCGCACCAGCACCAGCGAGCACTGCTGATGGATCAGCTCGGTGAGCGGGCATCCCATCGACGTCAAGGTCATGGTCACCGTGACCTTGCCGCCCTCCTCGGTGCGCGCCTTGTCGACGCCATAGACCAGGCCGAGGTCGACGATGTTGATGCCGATCTCGGGGTCCAGGACGGCCTTGAGGGCCGTGCGGATGGCATCGTCGGTGGGCATCCCGTCGGCGTCGAGGGCGACGTCGGCGAAGTCTTGCTTGGCCGCGAACTCGTCCTCGCTCTCCTCGGCAGATCCCCACCCTCCGGTGGCGCCTGCGGCGCCACCCTCACCCTGGGGCCAGGCACCCCGGTCGGTGGTTTCGGTCGTATCGGTCATGGCGCTACCGCCTCCAGCTGTCGATGCGCTACTCATGGGTCACTCGATGCTCCTGATTGCCGTCACGGTACGTGCCGATCGCATCCTTCAGGGCCATCCATCCCAGCAGGGCGCACTTCACCCGCACCGGGAACTTGGCCACACCTTGAAAGGCGACCCCGTCAAGCAGGTCGTCCTCTCGCTTGAGGCCTTCGCCGTGCATCATCAGGCGGAAGGCCTCGCCCAGGTCATCGGCGTCGGCCAGCTCGCGACCGGTCACCGCCTCGGTCATCGCCGAGGCACTGGCCATGGAGATCGAGCAGCCGTCGCCGTCGTAGACCACCGCCCCGACCCGGGGCGCCGCCGGGTCCGTCGAGTCCACGCGCAGGCGCAGGTCCAGCTCGTCGCCGCACAGCGGGTTGGCATGGTGGACATGCACATCGTGGGGTTCCAGCTCGCCGGCCCGGTGCCGTGGCTTGCGGTAATGGTCGAGAATGATCTCTTGGTACAGGTCGTCCAGTGGCGAAGACATCTGCGAGTCCTACCGCCTTCGGCTTCGGCTTCGGCTTCGGCTACGGGATGAGATGAACGGCATGCGCAGCACCTAACGGACGAAGAAGCGCTTGGTGGCTTCGATCGCGTCGATCAGCGCCTGCACCTCGTCGACGCTGTTGTAAACGTAGAACGAGGCGCGAGTCGTAGCGGCCGAGCCCAGCAACCGGACCAGCGGCTTGGCGCAGTGGTGACCGGCACGCACCGCGACCCCCTCGCGGTCCATGATCGTACCGATGTCGTGCGGATGCAGCCCCTCCACCGCGAAGCTCACCGCGGCGCCGCGCCCAGACGGGTCCGTCGGGCCGTGCACCGTGACGCCTTCAACGCTGTTCAGCGCCGGCAAGACGTGCTCCAGCAGCGCCACCTCGTGCGCACGAACCGACTCCATGCCGAGGGCCGACAGGTAGTCCACGGCGGCGCCAAGGCCAACCGCCTCGGCGATCGGCGGGGTGCCGGCCTCGAACTTGTAGGGCACTTCGTTGAAGGTCGTGCCCTCCAGGGTGACGTTGGCGATCATCTCGCCGCCGCCGAGGAACGGCGGCATGTCGTCGAGGAGCTCGGGCTTGCCGGCGAGGACGCCTATCCCGGTCGGCCCTAGCATCTTGTGGCCGGAGAAGCACAAGAAGTCGGCTTCCAAGGCGAGCAGGTCCGTGGGCAGATGCGGCACGCTTTGCGCACCGTCCACCACCACGACCGCCTCGGAGTTGGCGGCACGCACCCGAGCGGCGAGGTCGGCCACCGGGTTGATGGTGCCGACGACGTTGGACATCGCCGTTACCGTGAACAGCTTCACCCGGCCCGTGGCGACGATCTCGTCGAAGGCGTCGAGGTCCAGGGTTCCGGCGTCGGGCCCCAAAGCGATGACCGGGATGTAGCGGATCTCGAACCCGGCTCGCGGCTGCACCAGCTGCCAGGGCACGAGATTGGCGTGGTGCTCCATCTGCGTGGACAACAGGATGTCGCCGTCCCCAAGCCGGTTGGCCGCCAGCGAGTAGGCCAGGACGTTGAACGCCTCGGTGGCGTTCTTGGTGAACACCACGCCGCGGGGGTCGGCGCGGATGAAGCGGGCGACCTTGCCGCGAGCGTTCTCGTAGGCCTCGGTGGCCTCCTCGGCCAGCGCATGGACACCCCGGTGCACGTTGGCGTTGGACTGCTCGTAGTAGCGGTCCATCGCGTCGAGCACGGCCTGGGGCTTCTGCGACGTGGCGGCCGAGTCCAGGTACACCAGCGGCCGCCCGTGCACCTGCCTTTCCAGGATCGGAAAGTCCTTCCGAACCGTCTCCACATCTAGCGCATCCATCGCGGTCACCACTCCCTACGAACCCTGAACGCCCAGGGTAAGGGTCCGCGCCGTCCCCGGCGCAGCGTAAAAGGGTGTTTGCGGAGCAGGGGACGCAAGGTCAAGCCGAAACCCGCAGGTGCTCGTAGCCGCCCTCCTCAAGTTCGGCGGCCAGCTCCGGCCCACCGGACTGCACGACCCGCCCGTCGACCATGACGTGGACGTGATCGGGGGTGATGTAGCGCAGGATCCGCGTGTAGTGGGTGATGAGCAGCACCCCCAGCTCCGGGCCGCGAAGCCGGTTGATGCCTTCGGCCACGACCTTCAGCGCGTCCACGTCCAACCCGGAGTCGGTCTCGTCGAGCACGGCGATCTGCGGCTGCAGCATCGCCATCTGCAGGATCTCGAAGCGCTTCTTCTCACCGCCGGAGAACCCCTCGTTGACGTTGCGCTGCAAGAAGCGCTCGTCCATCTGCAACGCGGTCATGTGCTCGCGCAGCGATGTCATGAACTGGCGGACCGGTAGGTCGGTATCCCGGGTGGCGTTGATGGCGGTGCGCAAGAAGTTGGTCAAGCTCACGCCGGGGATCTCGGTCGGATACTGCATCGCCAGGAACAGGCCCATCTGGGCGCGCTCGTCAGGCGGCAGCTCGCCGATGTCGGTTCCCCGCAGCAGGACCCGCCCGTCGGTGATGGTGTAGGCGGGATGGCCCATGATCGCGTAGGCCAGGGTCGACTTGCCCGAGCCGTTGGGCCCCATCAGGGCGTGGGTCTCCCCCTTGACCACCTCCAGATCGAGGCCTTTGAGGATCTGCTTGCCCCCGACCTCGACGGTCAGGCCCTTGATCTCCAGCTCTGCCATGTTGTCGTCTCCGTTTTCAGTGTCGCGGTACGGGTGCGTCGTTGAGCTGCTGGTCGAGATCCACCCAGACGGCGCCGTCGTCGACCTTGCAGGCGTAGACGGGGATGGGCCGGACCGCCGGCAGGGAGTCGGGACGGCCAGTGTCCAGGTCGAACGTCGAGCCGTGCAGGGCACACTCGACCGCGCCGCCCCCGCCAGCGCTGTCCAGGTCGACCCACCCTTCGCACAGCGAGTACTGCTGATGACTGCAGGTGTCATGGACCGCCTTGACCGTGTCCGGGTCGGTCCGCACCAGGCAGACGGGCTCGGCCAGCTCGGCGAGCCAGGTCGCTCCCACCTGGATCTCATCCAGCGTGGCCACCTTGACGTAGGCCATCAGCGTCGCCGCTGGTCCATCAGGGCGGTCGGGCCGAAGCGGATCTCGCGTTCCACCTCGGCCAGGATCACCTCTGCCACCCCTGGCAGTTGAATCCGGTCGGTGACCTCGCCGAAGAACCCGAACACCAGCAGGCGTGCCGCCTCCTCGCGGGGGATGCCACGCGATTCCAGATAGAACATCTGGATCTCGTCGACCTGCCCCACCGAGGAGTGGTGACCGCAGCGGGCAACGTCGGAGTTGAGGATCTCCAGCACAGGGATCGAGTCGGCCCTGGCCTTGTCGGTCAGAATCAGGTTGCGGTTCGTCTCGTCGGAGGCCGTCGCCTTGGCGTGCTCCTCGATGCGGATGGTGCCGTAAAAGGTGGCGCGGCTGTCGCCTTGCAGTGCACCCTTGTACATCAGGTCCGACGTGGTCTGCGAGGCGTTGTGGTGTACCAACGAGCGCATCTCCACCTGCTGGCCCTCGTCGCAGAAGTAGACGCCGAGCAGTTCGCCGTTGCCGCCGGGGTGATCCAGACGCACATCGGGTCGCAGGTAGACGGTGCGCCCGCCGAGGTTGACTTCCAGGCCCCGGTAGTCGGCGTTGGAGCCGACCACGCCGGTGTGGGCGGCGATGTGGTCGACGTCGGGTCCCCAATCCTGGGCGTTGACGATGCGAGCGGTCGCGCCCTCGGCGACGACGACCTCGACGACCTCGACGACCGTGGCCTGGGCGTCGCCCGAGTGGTCGACATAGAAGTTGGCCTTCGCGTGGGGGCCGAGCACGATCAGCACACGCGGCAACAGCGTTCCGTCGCCGGCGGCCTGCACGGTGATCGCGACCGGCTCGGTCAGCTCGACGTCGGCCGGCACGTAGACGAACGCTCCGTTGGTGAAGGCCGCGAGGTTGGCCGCCTCGAACTTGGCGTCGGCGCCGACCACCGTGCCCAGGTGCGCCTGCACCAGTGCCGCGTGCTCGTGGGCGGCGGTCACCAGATCGGTGACGATGACCCCTTGCGCCGCCGCCTCGTCGGCCACCATGGCCTGGGCGACGCCGCCATCGACGATCCGCACCTCACCGGCCCGCGCCCCGGCCGCCCCCGCGACGATGCCCTCCTGCCGCGCGGGAACGGCCGCAGCCTCCAGCAGCACAGGTCGCTCCAGGTGCAGCCGCGAAGGATTGGTGTACCGCCACTCCTCGTCGCGGCTGTTCGGCCACTCCAGATCGGCGAACGCCTTGAACGCCTCCTGCCGCCGATCCCGCAACCACTCCGGCTCCCCATAGGAGTCAGAGATCGCGAGCACATCCTCCTCGCTCAATCCCTTGATCGTTACCACTTCGGTTTCCTAGCTCCTACGAGAGTCGAGATGCCCCGCGCGACGAACAAGTGCAAAGGCGCACCAACAACGAACCGGCGGTGTCGCGGCGGCGGAGGGCCTTGGAGGGTGGGCGGGTGTAGCGG
>JACCVM010000247.1 GCA_013698135.1 Euzebyaceae bacterium
GCGCGCAGTGGTCGACGCGCTGCATCCCGCCCTGGCCGCCGCTCGCGCAACCGGTCGGACCCTGCCCGCCCACGCCGCCAACGGGCTACGCCAATGGGTGGCCCCGGTCGTCGGCAGCTCCGAGCACCTGGGGGCACTGGCGTTGGTCACCCAGCGAGACCTGGCCGACGTCGATCTTCGGATCCTCGAGCGTGCCGCTGTCGTCACCGCGCTGCTGTTGCTGGGCCAACGCACCATGGCCGAGGCCGAGCAGCGTCTGCGCGGCGAGCTGCTCGACGACCTGCTCAGCGCCAGCGAGCGCGATCCCGACGTCCTGCGGCGTCGCGCCCGGCTGCTGGGCGCCGACGTCGACGCCCCGCACGTCGTCGTAGCGGTATCCGCGGCGAACAGCGAGCGGCATCGGACCGCCGCCGCGGCCGCCGCACTAGCCGGCGACCACGGTGGCCTGGCCGGTGAGCACAACGGGGTTGTCGTCCTGCTGCTGCCGGCCATGACGCCGGCCGCTGCGGCCCGCCTTGTGGTCGACCGCCTGCGCCCGGTGCTGCAGGCGCCGGTTATCGCCGGTGGAGCGGGACCCGCCAACGACCTTGGCGCCACCGCCGCGGTCTACCAGGAGGCCGCACGCTGCCTGCGGGTGATGCAGGCACTCGGGCGGCAGGGCGCCGCCAGCAGCGCGGAGCTCGGTGTCTACGGCCTGCTGCTGAGCCAGGCCGGTCGCGGTGACCTCGACCGCATCGTGACCGCCGAGCTCGGTCCGCTGCTCGACTACGACCGCAGGCGCCGGACGAATCTGATCGACACGCTGGAGGCCTACTTCGCCGGGGCCGGCAACCTGTCTCGGACAGCCCAGCGGCTCCACATCCACGTCAACACGCTGTACCGGCGGCTGGACCGCGTCGCCCGGTTGATCGGTGCGGATTGGCAGGAGCCCGAGCGCGCGCTGCAGATCCACCTAGCCCTGCGGCTGCATCTTCTGCGTGAGCGCCTCTGAGGAACCGGCGCGTGTGGAGGTGTGCTCCATGGAAGTGCGAAAAGGTTGGAGAACATCTCCCTACCCTGCGGGGCGCGATCCGCTCTAGCGTCCAGGTGTGCCTCCCAGCCAGACCTATGAGCAGCTGCGGTCGTCGTTCGCCTGGCGGCTGCCGCAGCGCTGCAACATCGGCGTGGCCTGTGCCGACGCCCAGCCGCCTGGCGACCTTGCGCTGGTCGAGGTCGTGGACTCGTCGCAGCACCAGTACACCTTCGGCGACCTGAGCCGCCTGTCGAACCGCTTGGCCAGCGGGCTGGCCGGTATCGGCGTGCGGGCTGGTGACCGGGTTGGCATCGTGCTGCCGCAGGGCTTGGAGGCGGGACTGACGCACCTGGCGGTCTACAAGCTCGGCGCGATCGCCGTACCCCTGAGCGGGCTGTTCGGTCCGGACGCCCTGCGCTACCGGCTCTCCGACTGCGGCGCCAAGGTTGTCGTGACCGACGACCGCGCGGTCGACCGGGTCGCCGAGGTGGCGGCCGACCTCGGCGACCTGTGCGTCGTCGTGGCAGCCGAGCGCACCGCCGCCCCGCATCAGCCGTTCGCCGACCTGCTGACCGCCGCGGTTGACTTCACCCCCGCTGCCACCGGTCCGGACACTCCGGCGCTGCTGATCTATACCTCCGGTACGACCGGCGCCCCGAAGGGGGCGCTGCACGGCCACCGTGTGCTGGCGGGTCACCTGCCCGGCTACGAGCTGATGTACGAGCACCTCCCACAGGGCGGTGATCGGATCTGGACGCCGGCGGACTGGGCCTGGATCGGAGGACTGATGGATGCCCTGCTGCCGGCCTGGTATCACGGTTGCACCGTCATCGCCGCCACGCGGCCGCGCTTCGACCCGCAGTGGGCGGCGCGGCTGCTGGCAGACCAGGGGGTCACCGCCGCCTTTCTCCCGCCGACGGCGCTGAAGCTGATGCGCCAGGCGGGGTTGGAACAACCGCGGGGCCGTGCGCTGCGGGCGGTGATGAGCGGTGGCGAGGCGCTCGGTGAGCAGATGCTGGACTGGGGCCGCCAGCAGTTCGGTGTCACGATCAACGAGATCTACGGGCAGACCGAGGCCAACCTGCTCGTCGGCAACTGTTCGTCGTCGTGGGCGGTACGTCCCGGGTCCATGGGGCGCCCGTACCCGGGCCACGACGTGGTAGTCCTGCGTGCCGACGCCACGCCGGCCCCACCCGGCGAGGTCGGTGAGATCGCCCTGCGCCTGCCCGACCCCGTCGCCTTCCTTGGCTACTGGGACGGGCCCGAGGCGACGGCGGAAAAGACCCGCGACGGCTGGCTGTGGACCGGAGACCTCGGCAGCGTCGACGACGACGGCTGGCTGTGGTTCGGGTCGCGCGCCGACGACGTCATCATCTCCGCCGGCTACCGGATCGGACCCGGCGAGATCGAGGAGTGCCTGCTGACCCATCCCGCGGTCGGCATGGCCGCCGCCATTGGCATTCCCGACGAGATTCGCGGCGAGGTCGTCAAAGCCTTCATCAAGCTGGCCGACGGCCACGAGCCCAGCGCCGGCCTCGAAGACGAGATCGCCGGCCTCGTGCGACAGCGGCTGGCGGCATATGAGTACCCCCGACAGATCGAGTTCGTCGACGAATTGCCGCTGACGACCACCGGCAAGATCCGCCGGCTGGCCCTTCGTCAGCGCGAAGCGAGTCGGCGGACGTCCCACCAAGGAGCGCAACCATGACACGACGGACACTGCAACGATCAGATTTGAACGGCCGGCTGCGGGCGCTGGTACTGACGCTGATGCTGCTCGCGGCCGCCTGCGCCGGTGGCGGTGAGGTTGGCGATGGCGCTGGCGCCGGCGCGGCCGGTGGCAGCGAACCGGCCGGCGGCAGCGAGGAGACGGGCAGCGAGTCGGCCGGATCCGAAGGCGGCGCCGCAGCCGAGGGCGAGCCGCTGCGCATCGGCATGGCCACGACCCTGTCGGGATCGATCGCGCTGTTCGGGGTCGCCAACGAGAATGGCGCACAACTCGCGGTCGACCAGCTCAACGAGTCCGGCGGCGTGCTCGGCCGGCCGCTGGAGCTGATCGTGCGCGACGACCAGGCAGCACCCGAGGAAGGTGCGGCCATCGCTCGTGACCTGATCATCTCCGAGGAGGTCGACATGCTGCTCGGCCCGGTCTCGTCCGGCGTGGCGCTGGCGATCACCGAGGTGTCCGCCGAGCGCAAGGTGCCGTTCATCGTGCACACCTCCAACACCGAGGCGCTGATGGTCGAGGAGTTCCAGCCGTACATGGTGTCGGTGGTCCCCAACACCGGCATGGAGGCCCGCGCACAGGGCGTGGACCTGGCCGACAGTGAGTTCACCCGCTGGGCCACGATCGCGCCGGACTACGAGTTCGGCCAAGCCCAGACCGGCACCTTCGTGGAAACGCTGACCGCCGAGAACCCCGATGTCGAAATCGTCGAGCAGCAGTTCCCGGAGCTAGGCGAGACCGACTACCAGCCGTTCATCACGTCGCTGCTGTCGGCGGAACCGGAGGCGGTGTACTCGCCGCTGTTCGCCGGCGACCTGGTGACGTTCACCCGGCAAGCCGCCAACTTCGGGTTCTTCGACCAGACCGAGTTCACCGCGCTGTACGAGACCGACGCCCTCACCGAGTTGGGCGACGAGGTCGACCTGAGCGGCATCCGGGCCTACTCGCGCTGCCCGTTCACCATCGACACACCACAGATGGCCGAGTTCGTCGAGGCTTACCGCGCGGCCAACGACAGCGTGCCAAGCGACTGGGCCTGCATGGCCTACGACGCGGTGATGCTGTGGGCGCAGGTGGTCGAGGAGAACGGCGACGCCGACCCTGACCAGTTCGTCGAGACGGTCGAGGGCTTCGATTTCACCTCACTGCGCGGCGAGACGTCGATCCGCGAGGTCGACCACCAGGCCTCGGTGCCGTCCTACATCGGCGAGCTGCAGTTCGACGACGAGCTCGGCTTCTACGTCTATGAGAATCTGCAGACGGTGCCGGCTGAAGAGATCTGGCTAGAGGAGTCCGAGGTGATGGAGCGGCGCGGCTGATGCTCTTCTGGGCGTGTTCGGGCGGGCCACTGATCCCTGGCTTCGCAGAGACCCTTTTACGCTGCGCCAGTGACCAGTGGCCCGCCCACCCAGTCCGGCAGGGTCGGCGTCGGACTCCTGTAGCTGCGAAAGGCGTGGGAAGGAGCGTGAGGGATGACGGGTGAGGCGTTGGTGTTGCAGGTGATGACCGGGTTGTCGCGGGCGGCGGTGTTGTTCATCGTGGCGTCGGGGTTGTCGCTGGTGTTTGGCGCCATGCGGATCGTCAACATCGCGCACGGCTCGTTCTACATGGTGGGCGCGTTCGTGGCGGTGACGGTCGCCGGTTGGCTCGGCGGCGTCGTCGGTTTCGTCGGTGCGCTCCTCGTCGTGCCACTGGTGGTGGCGGCCCTCGGTGGCCTGATCGAGGTCGGCGCGCTGCGGCGTCTGTACGGCAAGGAGCACCTGCTGCAGCTGCTGGCCACTTTCGCGTTCCTGCTGATCGTGTCTGACGTCGTGCGCTTCATCTACGGCGAGCGCCCGCAGTCGCTGCGCGCGCCGCCGTTGTTGTCAGGCGCCACGCGGTTTGGCGACGTGTTCTTTCCGCGCTACAGCCTGTTTTTGATGGCTGCGGCCGTCGTGATCGGCCTGGGCTTGTGGCTACTGCTGTCACGCACGGGGCTGGGACGCGACATCCGTGCGGCGGTCAGCGACCCGGAGATGCTCGGCATGGTGGGCGTGAACGTGTCCCGGCTGTTCACGGTGGTGTTCGCGCTCGGCGCCGGGCTGGCTGGGCTGGGGGGCGTGCTCGCCGGCCCGCAGACCACGATCCTGCTGGGCATGGACATCGACATCATCGTCGAGTCGTTCGCCGTGGTGATCATCGGCGGGCTCGGCAGCCTGGTGGGCACCGCCGTCGGCGCCGTGCTGGTCGGGGTGACGTTCGCGCTGGGCATCACGTTCATCCCCAGCGCCGCGCTGGCCATCGTCTTCGTGGTCATGGTCGCGGTGCTGGTGTGGCGACCGTACGGGCTGTTCGGCATCCCGCAGGAGGCGTGACGTGCGACGCAGGTTGACGGCGTCGACGGGCTGGGCGATTGCGGCGCTGGTCGCGCTGCTCGCCCCGCTGCTGCTCAACGAGCGGCAGATGTTCGTGCTGATGTCGATCGTGATCCTGGCGGTGTTCGCCACCTCCTACAACGTCCTGCTCGGCTACACCGGGATGGTGTCGTTCGCGCACGCGGCCTACTACGGGATTGGCGCATACGCGGTTACCCTCGCCTGGGTGCACCTGGGATGGTCGCCGCTGGCCGGGTTCCTGCTCGCGCCGGTGGCGGCCGGCGCGATCGGCTACGTCACCGGGCTGGTGGCCCTGCGGGCGACCCGCCTGTACTTCTCGCTGCTGACCCTGGCCATCGGCCAGCTGCTGTTCTTGGTGGCGTTCCAGTGGCGAGGACTCACCCGCGGCGACGACGGTATCTTCGGGATGCAGCTGCCCCTGCTGCTGCAGCCCGCGACGAACCGCTACTACTTCCTGCTGGCGCTGGCCGCGATCGCGCTGGCGATCCTGTCGGTGGCGATGCGCTCGCCGTTCGGAGCGACCCTGCGCGCGATCAGGGAGAACCGCGACCGCGCCGGGTTCCTTGGTATCAAGGTCAAGCGCTACGAGCTGGCGGCATTCACGCTGGGGACGGCGTTCGCGGGCTGGGCCGGCGGGATGTACGCGTTCTTCGACCGCGGCAGCTTCCCGCTGCTGCTGGACTGGACGACCTCGGCCGACCCGATCTTCACGACGCTGATCGGAGGGCTCAACAGCTTCGCGGGGCCGGTGATCGGCGCGGTCGTGCTGGGACTGCTGCGCGACTTCGTGACCCGCAACTTCCTGTACTTCAACGTCGTGCTTGGCACGGTGCTGCTGGCCATCATCCTGTTCATGCCAGGCGGCATCGTCGAGGGAGTACGTCGGCTGGCTGCGGTGGGCGGTCCCGGACGCAGGCGGACGCAACCCGAGCAGCCAGCGGACCGTGAGCAGCCCGCCGCCGCCGGCACCAGGTCGAAGTCATGAGCGCCCTGCTGGAGATCGAGGGCCTGTCGAAGCGCTTCGGTGGGCTGCAGGCCGTCGACGGCGTCGACCTGACGGTTGCGGTTGGGGAGCGTCGCGCGGTCATCGGACCCAACGGTGCCGGCAAGACAACCCTGTTCAATCTCATCACCGGCTACCTGCGCCCGGATGCCGGCCGGGTCCGCTTCGACGGCGCCGACGTCACCGGCAAACCGACGCATCGCATCGCGCAGGCAGGCATCGGTCGCGCCTTTCAGATCACCAGCATCTTCCCTGGGCTGACGGTGTTCGAGAACGTCCAGCTGGGCCGCCTGGCGCAGCGCAGGGAGACTGCCCGGCCGTTCGGGGTCGCGGCCGGCCGCCATGCCGGCGAGGTCAACGACATCCTCGACTCCGTAAGGCTGGCCGGGCTGGCCGGTGAGCGCGCCGGCAACCTGTCCCACGGCGACCAGCGCGCGCTGGAGCTGGCGATCTCCCTGGCATTGGAGCCGCGGCTACTGCTGCTGGACGAACCGACTGCCGGCATGGCGCCCGCCGAGACGGATCAGGCGATGCGGCTGGTGCGCCGCATCGCCGAGGAGCGGGGGCTGACCCTGCTGTTCTGCGAACACGACATGGAGGTGGTGTTCGGAACCGCCGACCGCGTGCTGGTGATGCACGAGGGCAAGGCGCTGGCCGAGGGCGTCCCCGACGAGGTGCGCGCCAACCCCGACGTCCAGCGGGTGTATCTAGGGGAGGAGGTCGCGCAGCGACCGACGGGTGGGCGGGACCCGGACGGCGAGGAGGTGGCGTGATGCTGGCCGTCAAGGACCTACATGGCTACTACGGCGCCAGCCATGTCCTGCACGGCGTCGAGCTGGACGCCGCAGCCGGCGAGCTGGTCGCGTTGCTGGGGCGCAACGGGGCCGGCAAGACCACCACGCTGGCGTGCCTGGCGGGCACCGTCGCCTCGCCCCGGGGCGAGGTCAGCCTGGACGGCCAACAGCTGGCCAGCCTCCCGTCCTACCAGCGCCTGCGCCACGGGCTGTCACTGGTGCCGTCGGGCGCGCGAGTCTTCGCCAACCTGTCGGTCGAGGAGAATCTGCGCGTCGTGCGGCCACGGCCGGTGAGCGACGGGCAGGGCTGGACGATCGACCGGGTCTTTGACTTCTTTCCCACCTTGCGCCGACTGTGCGCCAGCGCAGCGGGAAACCTGTCGGGTGGCGAACGCCAGATGCTGGCTGTCGGCCGAGGGCTGATGGCCAACCCGAAGGTGCTGCTGCTCGACGAGCCTTCCGAGGGCCTAGCCCCCGTGGTCGTGCAAGCCATCGGCGGCTTGATGAACGAGCTCAAGCAGACCGGCCTGACCATGGTCCTGGCCGAGCAGAACCACCGCTTCGCGCTGCGCCACGCCGACCGCGCCTTCCTGATCGAGAAGGGCCGGATCCAGCACAGCGCTGCCGCCGGCGACCTGGATGGCAGCGAGGCGCTACAACGCTACCTGGGGGTGTGACGGTGACCGAGTTGCACGCGCCCGCAACAGCTGCCGCGTCGGGCGTCGACCTGTCTGGCCGTCGAGCGTTGGTGACCGGCGCCGCCAGCGGCATCGGCGCCGCCTGCGCCCACCGGCTGGCCGGCGCGGGCGCGAAGGTCATCGTGCTGGACATCAACGGCGAGGTCGCCCGGGAGGTGGCCGCGGACATCGGCGGCCACGCCATACAGGCCGATCTGGCCAACGATCATGACCTCGGCGAACTCACCGCCGGCATCGACATCCTGGTCAACAACGCGGGTCTCCAGCATGTGGCGCCCGTCGAGGACTTCCCACCCGAGCGCTTCGCCCAGATCTTGGCGGTCATGCTGCACGCGCCGTTCCTCCTCCTGCGCAGCACACTGCCGGGCATGTACGAGCGCGGCTGGGGGCGGGTGGTCAACATCTCGTCGGTGCACGGGTTGCGCGCGTCCCCGTACAAGGCGGCTTACGTCGCCGCCAAGCACGGGTTGGAGGGGCTGTCGAAGGTCGTGGCGCTGGAGGGCGGGCCCAAAGGCGTGACCTCCAACTGCATCTGCCCGGCCTACGTGCGCACGCCGCTGGTCGAGGGCCAGATCGCCGACCAGGCCCGTCGCCACGGCATCGACGAGGACCAGGTCGTCTCGCAGGTCATGCTGACCGAGCCCGCCATCAAGCGGCTCATCGAGCCCGAGGAGATCGCCGAGCTGGCCACTTACCTGTGCTCGCCGGAGGCCTCCTTCATCAACGGCACCTCGCTGATCGTCGACGGTGGCTGGACCGCCCGCTGACGCGGCACTGGTAGTACCCTATCTTTCGTCGATGGCTGGTCGTCGTAGAAATGATTGCAACGAATCTGATGAAGCATCTGGGCCGGGAGGCCGTGGTTGTTAATTAATGACCCAAGCCCCCGGGTGTTCCTCTCGGAACCGGACGTAGTCGTCGTCACCAGCACCCGTTCTCGAGACGTCACCCTCGAAGAACCGACGGACCATAGCGTCCTCCTTCAGATCAGATCATTCGCGTGAGGTGTGGAGGTCGACGGCCTGCGCGCCAACTACGACGAGAGCGTCGAGATGTGGCTCGAGCGCGGCAAGGCCGTCGAGGAGGGCACGACGCGCGCGAACGTACTGCGGGTCAGGCTCGCCAGGCATCGGTGTGTTCCTTCATCCACGCCAGTAGCTCTTGGCCTTCGCTCGGGGATCGGCCGGGTCCGGTCAGGAGATCTACTGCCAGTTGGCTCGGGTTGACGAGCTTCAGGCCGTTGTGCTCGACGAGTCGCTCGAAGACGACGTCGTCGTAGGGCTCGAGCAGAATCACATTCGCGCCGGCGTCGGTGGGTCGCAGATCGAACTCATCGGCGGAGTTGGAGGAGTGGTCGACGTAGACCATGGCGAGTTTGGCGGGGGAGACCGGAGCGAATGCTTGAGCCGCGACTGAGCCCGTCAGGGCGTACCGGAGCTTGGTCGTCCGGAGTGCGCCCGTCAGCGCCGCAAGCCCCCGAGGCTGGAGAAAGGACTCGCCGTCGTTAGTGCGCAGGACGTC
>JACCVM010000256.1 GCA_013698135.1 Euzebyaceae bacterium
AGTGGGGCGTCACCCTGCTGGCCGACGACCCCAAGGCGATCCGCGACATCGTCTACGACATGCGCTTCGACGAGGTCAGCGCCCGCTACGGCGAGTTCGGCCCGTTCGTCACCGGCCTCGTCCTCGAGCCGGCCGACCTGCTGCACCACCTCGGTCTGCTCTAGCCCTGGGTCCCGCGACGTTGTCGTCGCTGCGTTGACAACGTCGCGGCACCCCGGTCGTGCTACGTCAGTTGACGGCGTCCTTGAAGCTTTTGCCGGCCTTGAAGGCGGGGGCCTTGGAGGCCGGGACCTGCATCTCGGCGCCGGTCTGGGGATTGCGGCCGGTGCGGGCGGCACGGTCGCGGACCTCGAAGGTGCCGAAGCCGGTCAGCGACACCTTGTCGCCGCCCTGCAGCGCCTCGGTGATGGAGTCAAGGACGGCGTCGAGGGCCTTGGACGTGTCGCCCTTCGAGAGGCCGGACTTGTCGGCCGCGGCATCGGCGAGCTGGCTCTTGTTCATCGTTGCTCGTACTCCTCGTCGTCGGGTTGTGGAGAACATCTCGGAGCGCTCCAGCCGGCGGGAAACGTACCTCGGGGAGACCGAGAGGGGCGCTCGACGGGCTACCGTGCCCCACGATCGACCGGATCGCAAGCACCACTCGCGCCGATCGGGCCGCCGCCGGCCGAAGTTGCGGTTCGCCGCGGCTCTCGCGATGCGCTAGACATCGCTCGCGTGGACGGTGCAGCGGCGGCGCAGGAGCTTGGCCGGCAGGGCCGGCATGGCCGGGAGCAGCCCCGCTGGGTGTGCCTCGACGTCGGCGAGACCCTGATCGACGAGACGCGCGTCTGGGCGGTGTGGGCCGACATGCTCGGGTTGCCGTACCTGACGCTGGCGGCCGCGATCGGCGCCACGATCGCCGAGGGCAACCCGCACCAGTCGGTCTTCGACTTCCTCGGCGTGGACGACTGGCAACGCCTCGCCCCCGAGGTGGAGCGGCGCTATGGCGGGTTCCAGGCCGAGGACCTGTATCCCGACGCCCTGCCGGCGCTGGACGCTCTGCGGGCTGAGGGTTGCTCGCTGGCGGTGATCGCCAACCAGCCGGCACAGCGGGCCGCCGAGCTGGTCGCCTTGGGCGTCACACCCGACGTGCTGGCAATGAGCGACGCGATGGGTGTGGCCAAGCCGGACCCCGCCTTCTTCGAGCAGGTGCTGGCGCGCTGCTGGAATCCTCGGCCCGCGGACTTGGCCTATGTCGGCGACCGTGTCGACAACGACGTGCGGCCGGCGGCGGCCGCGGGGCTGCGTGCGGTGTGGTTGCGACGTGGCCCGTGGGGCGTGGTGCAGCGCGACGACGAGCACCGGGCGCATCTGGTGGTCGATTCGCTGGCCGAGATGGTCGAGCGGCTCGACGAGGTGTGGGCAGCCGGCTGAGCGCCAACCCGACAGGACGCGCCGTCCGGGACTCGCACGTCAGGATTGTCAGCCGTTGGCCGCCTCGACGAAGCGCTGCCAGGCGGCCTCGTCGTCGCCGACCGCCAGGTCGTTGCCGCAGCGGACCAGCGGCAGCCGCAGCACCGCCGGCTGGGCCACCATCCGGTCGATCCAGTCGTCGTTGGACGCCGACACGTACTGCAAGCCCTGGTCGCGGTAGGCCTTGGCGGCGGGGTCGAGGACGGCTTCGGGGCCGAAGCGCTGCACGAACCGGCGCAGCTCGCCGGGTGACGGGGCACGCTTGCCGACGTCCACGAAGTGCACCGGCACCCGCCGCTCGCTGAACCACCGCTGGGCCTTGCGCGTGGCCCTGGAGCCGGCGAACCCGAACAGCTGTACGTCCATGGTGGGGCATGCTATCGACCGATGTCCGCCGACCTGCTGACCCGTCCGATCCGCCACCTCGCCGACCTCATCCGCCGCCGAAGGCTGTCACCGGTCGAGCTGATGGAGACGTGCCTGGAGCGGATCACCGCGGTGGACGGCCGCTTCAACAGCATCGTCACGCTGGACGCGGACGGTGCGCTGGCCGCGGCCCGTCGCGCGCAGGAGGCAGCCGGCAGCCGCGGCGCCCCGCCGTTTCTCGGCGTCCCTCTGGCGGTCAAGGACCTGGCGATGACGGCGGGGATTCGCACCACCTTCGGCACCACCTCGCTGGCCAACTTTGTCCCCGACATCGACGAGGAGCACGTCGCCCGGCTGCGTCGCGCCGGCTTCATCATCGTGGCCAAGACCAACGTGCCGGAGCTGGGCACCCTGCCGATCACCGAGTCACGGCTGCTCGGACCGTGCCGTAACCCATGGGACGTCCAACGCACGCCGGGAGGCTCCTCTGGCGGTGCGGCAGCCGCGCTGGCCGCAGGCTTGGTACCGGCGGTGCAAGGCTCCGACGGGGGCGGCTCGCTGCGCATCCCGGCCGCCAACTGCGGCCTGTTCGGCCTCAAGCCGACGCGGGGGCGGGTCTCCAGCGCCCCGCTTGGTCCCGACATGGTCAGTGGCCTGTCATCGCCGGGCCCGCTGACCCGGGACGTCACCGACGCTGCGGCGATGCTGGACGTGATGCGCGGCTACGCGTTGGGTGACCCGCACTGGGCACCCGACCCGGCACGGCCCTACGCCGACGAGGTGACCCGCGAGCCGGGGTCCCTGCGCTGCGGGCTGGTCACGGCCTGGCCCTACGGCACCTTCGACGCCGAGGCGATCACCGCCGCCGAGGACGCCGCCCGGCTGCTGGAGTCGCTGGGCCACCGCGTCGAGCCGCTGACCCTGGCGCTGGATAGCAGCTTCAAGGACGCCTTCCAGATCGTGTGGGCCGCCGGCCTGTCGGCGACCCCGGTGCCGCACGACACGCTGGAACCGTTCAACGCCGGGTTGGCGGCCATCGGCCGGAAAATCTCGGCAGCCGGACTGCTCCAAGCCACCGCCATGTTGCAGCTGCAGTCACGGGCGCTGATCACCGCCACCGCCGGCTATGACGCGGTGGTGTCGCCCACGCTGATGCGGGGGCCGTTGCGGATCGGCGAGCTGGACCACCTCGCCGACGACCCCGCGGCCATGATGGAAGCCCTCGCCGGCTACGTCGGCTTGACCCCGCTGGCTAACGTGACCGGTCAGCCCTCGATGAGCCTGCCACTCGGCAGTGACAGCGACGGGCTGCCGCTCGGGGTGATGGTGACCGGCCGTCCCGCCGACGAGGCGACACTGCTACGACTGGCGGCCCAGGCGCAGGCTGCGGTGGACTGGACCAGCCGGCGGCCCCCGGCCACGACCTCAGCGACCACGACCTCAGCGACCACGACATCAGCGACCAAGGAGCCTGCGGCATGCTCGTCGACGCCACCGTCTTTGTGACCGGCGCCTCCAGCGGCATCGGGCGCGCCTGCGCCGAGGCCTTCGCCCGCGCCGGCGCCCGCCTGGTGCTGTGCGCCCGGCGGCACGATCGGCTCACCGAGCTGGCGGACTCGCTGGACGCCGAGGTGCGCACCCTGCCGCTGGACGTGCGCGACCGCGCGGCCGTGGACGCCGCCGTCGACGGCTTGGGCGAGGGCTGGCGGAACGTCGACGTGCTGGTCAACAACGCCGGGCTGGCCGTCGGCTTCGGCCCGCTGCAAGACAACGACCCCGCCGACTGGGAACGCATGATCGCCACCAACGTCACCGGCCTGCTCAACGTGACCCATGCCGTGGTGCCGGCGATGGTTCGCCGTGGGCGGGGTCACGTGATCAACATCGGCTCCATCGCCGGCCACCAGACCTACCCCAACGGTGCGGTGTATTGCGCTACCAAGGCTGCGGTGGACCGGATCACCACGGGGCTGCGCATGGACCTGTTGGGCAAAGGCGTACGGGTTTCCACGGTCGACCCGGGCGCGGTGGAAACCGAGTTCTCCATCGTGCGCTTCTCCGGCGACCACGACCGTGCCCAGCGCGTCTACGAGGGCATCACGCCACTGACCCCCGACGACGTGGCCGAGACCGTGGTGTGGATCGCCGACCGCCCCGCCCACGTGCAGGTCGCCCAGGTGGTGCTCCTGCCCACCGACCAGGCTGCCGCAGGCCTGATGGCTCGACGGACGTCCTAACCCGACTGCCTCGGCTGCCCCGCACCTCATCCCGACTTGAGGTGGTGGGGATCCGCTACCGATTCG
>JACCVM010000261.1 GCA_013698135.1 Euzebyaceae bacterium
CGACTGGCCCGTTCCAGTGCACGCGGTGACGCCGGCATCACGCCGGAGTTCGCCATGATTGCCGCCAAGTTGAGCAGGCCGCCGGAGCCGGTCAGCATCACTCCCGGCTCCCGCCGGTTGAGGACCAAGAAGGCTACCGCTAGCAGGTAGGACGCCACGTGCACGACCGCCAGCAGTGCGGCTGCGATCACGTCGGCCACGACGCTGATGACGACCACTTGCACGAGCAGCGCCACCAAGACCAACCAGGTCGAGCGCAGCTGCAGCCGCGACAGCGCTGACAGGTGGCCGCCTGCCAGCGGGACGCTGAGCGTCGCCAGCGCGAAGGCGACGAACAGGATCATCAGGCGGCTGTCGTCCGGCGGGCGACGAACTCGAACCCGTCGGTCTGCTGCATGCCGGTCAGGCGCTCGACGAGGTCGCCGGCGGCCATGGGGCGACCGATGAAGTAGCCCTGCACCACATCGCAACCCAAGGCCGCCAGCAGCCGCCACGTCTCGGCGTTCTCGACACCCTCGGCGACGGTACGCATCCCCAGGTTGTGCGCCAGCTCCAGGATCGAGCGCACGATGGTGGCGTCTCCGCCGTTGGTGGCCATGGCGCCGACGAACGACCGGTCGATCTTGATCACGTGCACGGGCAGGTCGCGAAGGTTAGCCAGTGACGAGTAGCCGGTGCCGAAGTCGTCGATGGCCAGCGTCACGCCGAGGTCGCGCAGCTCCGACAGCACGGTCATGCTGCGGGTGGGGTCGGCCATGACGGTGTTCTCGGTGATCTCCAGCTCCAACCAGGCCGGGTCCAGGCCAACCTTGTCCAGTGCCTGGGCGACCATCTTGGGAAAGCGCAGGTCGTGCAGGTTGCCGGCGGACAGGTTCACCGCGATGGACAGCGCCAGCCCCTGGCCGTGCCATTGGGCGCACTGCGCGAGGGCCTTGTGCAGGACGAAGTCGGTGATCGGTCCCGCGAGGTCGGTGTGCTCGGCCAATTCGATGAAATCGCCGGGCGGGATGAGGCCGAGCGTGGGGTGCTCCCAGCGCAGCAGCGCCTCGGCGCCGACGACCTTGCGGTCGTCCAGCGCCACCTTGGGCTGGTAGTTGAGGATCAGCTCGTGGTGATCGATGGCGCGCTGCAGCTCCGACAGCAGGCTCAGGCGGCCGTGCCCGAGCCGGTCGCGGGTGTGATTGCGATAGGCCACCACTCCGCCACCAGCGTGCTTGGCGGTGTACATGGCCACGTCGGCGTGCTGGGTGAGCGACTGGGGATCGCCGCCGTGTTCGGGATACAGCGCGATGCCGAAGCTCCCGCCCAACGTGACCGAGAAGCCGTCGATGTGGCAGGGCTGCTGGACCAGGTGCCGCAGCGAGTTGCCGGCGCCCAGCACGGCCTCGTCGTTGCCGACGTTGCGCAGCAGGATGGCGAACTCGTCGCCGCCGAGCCGGGCCACCACGTCGGAGCCGCGCACCCCGTCCGAGAGCCGCTTGCCGAGCACCTGCAGCACCCGGTCCCCGATGTGGTGGCCGAGCCGGTCGTTGATGCCCTTGAAGCCGTCCAGGTCCATCACGATGACGGCAGCTCGGCGGTTGCGGCGCCGGGCGTCGCTCAGCGCGTTACAGACCTGATCGTCGAACAGGCGGCGGTTGGGCAATCCTGTCAACGCGTCGTGGAGCGCCTCGTGCTGGCGGGACAACGCCAGTCGCGCACTGTTGTAGACGGCGTAGGAGGTGACCAGCAGCAGTGGCACCAAGACCAAGCTGCGCTGGGCGATGGCCACGAAGACCGGCGCGATCGCCAGCAGCATCCCGTCGGTGGACGCGTTGACCCCGATGGTCCGCCGCAGCGTCGGCCAGACGGGCGTCTGCTCGTACAACGCCAGGACAAGACAGGTCAGCACGCTGTTGGTCAGAAAGATCGCGGCGCCTGCCACCGCCATGGCACCGACATACCCGACGGTGAGCTGCTCGCCGCTGATGAGTGCCTGGCGGTAGGGCAGGATGCTCAAGGCCAGCGCTCCGCAGGCCAGGGACAGCGAGATCTGCGAGGCGTTGAACAGGGCACGGGTGACCGGCTTGCGCTGGGTCAGGTCGCCAAGCAGGCTCGCCGCGCCCATGCACAGGATCGCCGCGTTCGACGGGCTCAACAGCAGCAGCGCGCAGGCGTACGCCCACGAGGCCGTGACCTCGCCGCCCTCTTGGCGTCGCAGCCACTTGACGGGACGCAGCTCCAGCAGCGTGAGCAGGACCGCGAAGATCCAGAAGGCCCCGGGGTACGGCCCCGCGATCGACCCCAGATCCTCGGTCAGCACAACCCAGACGAGGAGGCCGGCACCGGCGGCGATGACTGTCCAGACATACGCCCACAAGGCCACGCTGTCGTCCGCCGCCCTGTGCAGTGCGCGCATCATTGAGCCGATCTGAGAATGGCAACAGCGCCCCGACCAGGTCGAGGCGCCGTCACCACGGACGAGCTAGCGCCACTTGACGGGCGCGCCGAAGACCGCGACGAAAGCGGCGAGCGAAGCCAGCACCGTGCTCGTGTACAGGGAGCGGCGAATGCGCATCAGCATCTCGATCACCACTTCCTCGGAGCCGCGGCGACGGATATCAGTCCGACCAGCGCCCCCATCGTCAGGTAGGTCTTGCGGTACATGGACAGCATCTCGGTCCCCTCGTTCGATTCGGATGGGCCCGTTGCCGTTGATGGTCGACGCCTCCGGTCCCGTACTGAAAGGAATCTCGTCACCGCTCTGAGCTTCCTACATGCGTCGTTGGGGTGGTTTTCTTACCCCCGTCCTGACTAGGACGGGGTAGCCCGTCCGGACCTGACCCGGCTCAACGCCGGCCGGGATGACCATCCCTGGCCTGATCATGAGGCGCTGACCTGCGGGAATGCTGCCGCCCCTGCCGCTCTTGGAGCCCAAGGGCACCGCCTGGCACCCGCATCGTGGCTTCGAAACGGTCACCTATCTGATCGACGGAGAGTTCGAGCATCAGGATTCGTCCGGCGGCGGCGGACGCATCAGCAACGGTGACACGCAGTGGATGACGGCCGGATCTGGCCTGCTGCACATCGAGGCACCGCCGGAGCAGCTCGTGGTCAGTGGTGGACTGTTCCACGGCTTCCAGCTGTGGGTGAACCTGCCGGCTCGCAAGAAATGGAGCGCGCCGCGGTACCAGGACATCCGCGGCGGCAACGTGAGGCTGCTGTCGTCACACGACGGGGAGGCGCTGATCCGTGTCATCGCCGGCGAGGTCGCCGACCATCACGGGCCCGGCGTCACGCACACGCCCATCACGATGCTGCATCTGACGATCGGCCCCGGCGCGCGGGTGGCGCTGCCGTGGCGTGCCGACTTCAACGCGCTGGCCTACGTGCTCAACGGCTCAGGCGGCGTCGGCGCCGAGCGGCGGCCGTTGCGAACGGGCCAGCTGGCCGTCTACGGCGAGGGGGATGTACTGCAGATCACTGCTGATCGCGTCCAGGAGGGTCGCAGCCAACACATGGACGTGCTGTTGCTCGGCGGCTTGCCGATCCGCGAGCCGCTGGTCTGGTACGGGCCGTTCCTGATGAACACCAAGGCCGAAGTTGTCCAGGCGGTCGAAGACTTCCAGGCCGGTCGCCTCGGAAGGATTCCCGCCGCCCGCGCCTGACGCTGCCCGGACCGACCGGACTCAGGCGTCGCTTGCCAGACGCACGGCGAACAATGTCCTGGGATCCTGGGCCGACGCGGCCCAATCCAGGAACGCGACCGCCCGCCAGCGATGTGACGCGCGCGCAGCCCCGGTCTATCCTTCGGGCGTTCCCGAGGTCGCTCCTGGCTTCAGCGGGCACCATCGCCGGGGTAGCTCAGTCGGCAGAGCGGCTCACTCGTAATGAGCAGGTCCGGGGTTCGATTCCCCGCCCCGGCTCCACCCGTGCCCACCAGCGGAAACGGTGGCAACTGTGGTCTGACCAGCGGAAACGTCTGAGCGGTAGGCCGTCTCAATGGTTGCCATCGTCTTCTCCTTCTTGCCGTTGCATTCCGTCGCCAGTGTCACGAGCGTGTCACGAGATTGGGCCTTCGGGCGGGTCGTGGCTGTGGAGAAGCGCCTCGAAGCGAGACAGGGCCAGGTCCTCGTCGCCGCGGATGACGCCGAGGTAGGTGTCCAGCAGGACGG
>JACCVM010000008.1 GCA_013698135.1 Euzebyaceae bacterium
GGATGGCGCAAGGTCTCCCAGGTGTCCCTGGCGCTGAACGTTGACCAGTCGTAGCCCTCCCGCGCCAGTGCCAGCACTGCGTTGGGCCCCGCGTGCACACCGCCGTCGATCATGCGCGTGAAATGCACGCCAAGGAAGGGAAATGCCGGGTCAGGCACGGGGTAGACCAGGTTGCGGATCAGCGAGCGCCGCGACGGGACAAGCTCGTAGTATTCGCCCCGGAACGGAACGATGTGCACCTGCGACTTGCCGTCGGCGGACAGCGCCGCGACGCGGTCTGACTGCAGCCCCGCGCAGTTGACGAGCCGGTGGCCGCGCAGCACACCGCGGGAAGTCTGCACGACCACGCCGCTGTTGTCCTCGTCGATACCGGTCACGGCGGTGCCGAGAAGAATGTCGACCCCCTGGCCGCGGAGCAACCCCGCGATGACCTCGCACACCCGCGTGTAATCGACGATTCCGGCGTCGGGTACGTGCAGCGCAGCCACACCGCGCACGGCGGGTTCGAGCTCTCGCAGACGATCGGGGTCGATCAGCTCCGCGCGAACACCGTTGCTACGTGCCTTGTCGAGCAACGTCGCAAGTGCTTGCTGCTCGGACTCGTCCGTGGCGACGATGACCTTGCCGCAGATGTCGTAGTCGACGCCGTGTTCGTCGCAGAAGTCCAGCAGCGCACCACGACCTCGCGCCACGGTCCGGGCCTTGAGCGAACCGGGCTTGTAGTAGATCCCCGAGTGGATGACCCCCGAGTTGCGCCCGGTCTGATGCGCGGCCAGCCGTGGCTCTTTCTCCACGATCGCCACGCGGGCCCCCGGCCGATCGAGCAGCAACGCGCGCGCAACCGACAGCCCGATGATCCCTCCACCCACGACGACGACGTCGTAGGCCCGCGAGGCCGCTTCGGCGTGAGCAGCTTCCATGTCCCCCGTCATTTCCAGTTCGGTGCTCTCGCGTGCGTTGTGTGCCATAGGGTCAAACGGGGCTCGAAGGAACCACATGCGTCGCCGGAACCACGCAACGTCAGGCTAGCACACGTTGTGTAGCCGTGACAACTCGGAGAGCTACCACGATCGGCAGTGATGGTAGGTGCTAGGTTGTCGCCCCGCGGTCATCACGTCGGGCTCGCGGCGGCAAGCCCGACATCGACACGGGGCAGGGGGACCAGTTGACTTCAGCGCCACCAATCCAGCGGTCACATGGGGCGCAACGGGGGGCTCTCACGCCAGCCCGCCGTCGCCAGTCGCGTGCCGGCCGCGTGTTGCTCGGGATATTCGCGTTGCTGCTGATCGCCCTCATCGCTCTTGCGGCGCTGGGCGATGCGGTCAGGTCGACGCTGCGGACGGTGCAGGTCGAGACGTCCCGCGCACGGGAGCAGGCCGACCTGGGCCGGGTCTTGCTGCTGTCCGGCGACCTCACCGGTGCCGCGGCCGCGTTCGACGACAGCGCCGGCAGCTTCACCCGCGCCCGTGCCGCGCTTGACGACCCGGCCATCGACGTGGTGCGGCGCGTGCAGCTGGCCGACGAGAATGTCGAGACCGTGGCGGCACTGGCCGAAGCGGGCCGCCTGACCGCCAGGGCGGGGGTGGTCATCGCCGAGGGGCTTGCCGACATCGCGGGTGGCACGAGCGCGTTCGCGCCGCGGGACGGTCAACTGCCGATCGATGCGCTCGTCGCGATGCGCGCACCGTTGGCGAAGGCCGAGCCGATGATCGGCGACGCCGCTGCGCGCGCGGCTCGGACACCGTCTGGGCTGCTGCTGCCGCCGGTCGCCGAGGCGCGCGCCAGCTTGCTGCCGCAGCTGGAAGAGCTGGCTCACAGCGTTGCCGGCGGACGTGCACTGGCCGAGCAGCTGCCGGACTTCCTGGGGGCCTCGGGTGGGCGGCGCTACTTCTTCGGTGCCTCGACGCCGGCCCAGAGCCGCGGAACCGGCGGCGCGATCGGCTCCTATGCGATCCTGACCGTCGACGACGGGCGGTTGTCGTTCAGCGAGTTCAACCCCGCGCAGTCCCTGCCGGAGGGTTCCAGCGAGGCTGTCCCGGCTCCCAGCGCGGCGCACGCCAAACTGTACGAGGGCGCCGCAGACGCCGGCTTGTTCTCCAATGCCAATCTGACGCCCGACTTCCCCACGGCCGCGACCGTGCTCGAAGCGCGGTATCAGCGGGTGTCCGGAGAGCGTCTCGACGGCTCCGTCGTGGTCGACCCCTTCGCGCTGCGCGCCATGTTGGTGTTGGCCGGCCACGCCACCGTGCCCGGTGTTGGCAAGGTCGACGCCGGCAACGTCGTCGACGTCATCACCCAGGAGTCCTACGGCTCGCTTGGAGAAGGAGGCCGCCCGACGCAGGTGTTCGGTGGGATCTTCTCGGGCGTGCTCCAGCGCTTCCTCGACAGCTCGAGTCAACGCAACCCGGTCGCCACCATGCGCGTGCTGTCCAGCGTCGCCGGTGAAGGCCACCTCCTGCTGCACGCCGCCGATCCGGGGGTGCAGTCCGCGCTCGAAGCGGCGGGGATTGCCGGTCGCCTGTTGAATCCACGAGGCGACTACGTCTCGGTGATCGTCAACAACGGCACCGACAACAGAACCGATCTCTATACCGACCGTGACATCAGCTACGAGGTCGACCTGGCCGAGGCGGGAGCGGTGCACGCCACCGCCACGGTCAAGTTGCGCGGCGACGCCGAAGGCCGTGGTGAACGCAACCTCGCCGTGCGCGCCGGCGGCAGCATCGCCACCGGCGAGAGCGTTTCGATCACGAGTCTGTACGCAGCCGAGGGAGCCGAGCTGAACAACTACGCGTTGGACGGTGCGGAGTCCGATCCGGCCGTGGGAGCCGAGGGCGGGCATCCGGTGTGGACGGATGCCGTGCGCCTACGGCAGGGTGAGGCGGCGGAGCTGGCCTACCGTTGGCGCCTGGCCGACGGGTGGAGCGGCGACGCCGAGCAGGGCTCCTACCGGCTCACCGTGCAGGGACAGACCAGCCTGCTGCCCACCACGCTGGCGCTGGCCGTGAACCTGCCACCCGGAGTTGAGGTCATCTCGGCGACCCCCGGCCTCGAGGTCGGCGACGGCCGCGTGACCTATGACGGGCCGCTGCGGGAGCAGATGCGGTTCCAGGTCACCTTCGGCAACACGGCGGTTGCCAGGACCTGGGATCGGTTGCCGCAGCTGTTCCCAAGGATGTGACCGGAGGAGCCGAGGGCGCTCATGGGTGGGTCACGACCCACTCACGTGAGCAGGACGTCCAGGAGGTAGTCGGAGAAGCCTGCGGCGTCGACGGCGGTCACGACCTCGGCATCGGCCCCACTCACAGGATCCACGAACGTGCGCACCAGGCTGCCGTGCAGCGCGACCGTCACCGGCAGGGTGGCCGTCTGCACGAAACCGCGCTCGACCATGCACGCGACCGTTAACGGGTCGTGCAACGCCGCGACCTGCCCGTCCCGCAGACCCGAGGATTGCCGCCGCAAAATTGGTGCCCAACGGTCGGTGAGCGTCGCCAGCGCCTGGCACAGCGCGTCGCCGCTGCGAAGGTGCGCGAGGTGACGGTCGAGCAGGAACGTCTGCACCGTGACGTCGCCTGGGACGAACAGCGTGGGCATCCCCGCGTTGAGGGCTACGACGGCACCTGACGGGTCGGCGTTCAGATTGTGGTCGTCGACCGGCGAAAAGCGCGGTTGGGCAGCGAAGACGCCACCCATGACCGCGAGCCGTCCGACCCGTGAGACAAAGCCGTCGTCGGCGGCCACGGCGGCCGCCACATTGCTCTGCATCCCGACGGTAGCCACCTCGATCCCCGGTTCCAGTGTCGCCTGCAGCAGCACGTCCACCGCGTTTCGCCTCGAGATCGGCAACTGCTCGTCGGGCCTCAGCAGCCCGTCGCCCTCGTCGCCCCGCCAGGTGACGCGTCCAGGTGGAACCGGTGCGTTCAGGCCGGCGGCCACCTCGATGTCGTCGCGACCGGCGAGGCGCAGCAGTTTGGCGGCGATGCAGGCCCTCCGGTGCGTGTCCCCTGAGACGGTCGTGACGGCCCGCAGCGACAGTCCAGGGTGGCGCAACGCGAACGCCAAGGCGAGAGCGTCGTCGACATCGGTACCGATGTCGGTGTCGAGGATCAGCGAGACGGGCGGAATGACCGCACTCCGAGCCTTGCGTCAGCCGATGCGGTTGCCGTCGTCGTCATAGTCATAGACGCCCCGGCCGACCTTGCGGCCCAGTCGCCCCGCCTTGACGTAGCTGTCCATCAGCGGTGCTGGTCGGTACTTGTCGCCCAGCGAGCGCCGCAGTTCGTTGAGCACCGCCAGGCGGACGTCGAGGCCGACCAGATCGGCCATCTCCAACGGACCCATGGGGTGGTTCAAGCCGAGCTTGACGGCGGTGTCGATGTCCTCGGCGGACGCCACCCCCTCGGCGAGCATGAAGAACGCCTCGTTGCCGATGACGGCATTGATGCGGCTGGTCGCAAACCCGGCGACATCGCGAATACGGACCGTCTGCTTGCCCATCATCCGGGCGGCGTCCTCGGCGCGACCCGCCGTCTCCTCACGCGTGTCCAGCCCAAGCACCAGCTCGCACAGCCGCATCGCCCGAACCGGGTTGAAGAAGTGCATGCCGATCCCTCGACCGGGGTCATCCAGGCCGGCCATGATCTCGGTCACCGACAGTGACGAGGTGTTGGTTGCCAAGACGGTGTTCGGTCCGGCGAAGGCCTCGGCGCGGGCCAGCAGGTCGCGCTTGACGGCCATGTCCTCCACGACCGCCTCGACCACCAGGTCGCTGACGCCGACGGCCTCCGCGAGATCCGTGGATGCCAGCACGCGAGCACGAGCCGCGTCCGCCTCGTCAGAGGTCATTCGCTCACGTGCGACGGCGCCATCGAGATCACGTTGCAGGCGGCGCAAGCCCGCGTCAACGGCCTCCCCCGAGACGTCGTAGACCCGGACCTGCATCCCGGCGGCCGCCGCCACGTACACGACCCCCGCACCCATGGTTCCCGCGCCGAGCACGCTGATCTGCATGGCAGGAGACTAGCCCGCAGGCGGCGGCCGTAGGCGGTCGACATGGGGCCGTTAGACTGTCGCCTTCGTGCATGCTCACGGCGCATCCGTCACGGGCGTTCTTGGAGCCCGGGCGTACCACTCTGTGGTCGACGCCCTGCCGTCGCCTGTCATCGTCCTCGACGCGCGCGCGCCAGGGTGGCCGATCCTCATCGCCAACGCCGCGTTCGACCGGGTGACCGGCGGGCACGGCCCAGCGGGCGGGCGGTTCCTGCACGAGCTGACCGAAGTCACCTCCAGCCTTCGCGATGCGATCGCTGCGGCGGCTGCCGGCGCCGGCGGGCAGAGCCTGAAGCTGTGGTTGTCGCCGGACGGGCCGGAAAGCTCCCTCTGGTCGGTGAAGTTGGAGCCGCTCTGCGACGGCGACGGCGTGTGGGGCGTGCTGGCCGCGTTCTCCGCCGAGCCTGGGAGCGAGGTCGTGCAGGGTCGCGGTGACCGGATTGACGTGCTGACACAGTTCGCGCAGCGCCAAACCGGCGACGGTTTCCGGCAGCAGTTGCCCGCCGCTGCGCTGGTCTGCGCCGTGGACACGACGGGTGCCCAGCGCGGGGTGCTGCTCGTCGCCGAGCAACCGGATCAGTACGGCATCGCCGCGCGGATCGGCGCCGACGACCTGGTGCAGACGTGCGATGCCGTGCAACCGCCGATCGCGGGGGCGGGTCCCGCGATTCAGGCATGGTCGGCGTCCTCAGCGGGCGAAGACCCGCCAGTGTGGTTCGCTGGCCAGCCGGGGTGGGAAGAGCTGCTCCTGGCTCGCTTGAGCATCCGCGGCGGCGAGCCGGGTGTGGTGGTCGTCGCAGACCCGCAGGATGGCGCCTGGGACGACGCCGCAGCGCAGCGGTTGCAGGTCGCCGCCGCCGTCGCGGTCAGCGGACTGGACAGGGCGCGACTCGACGACCAGCTGACCCGGCTGCAAGCGGTACTGCAAGGAGCGGTCAGCACGACAGCCGGCCTGGTGGACGCCACAGACCCAGCCGCTGCCCGCGCGCAGGTGCTGGACGGGCTGGTCTTCGACATGGGCCTGGCGGGAGCTGCCCTGTGGGTCAGCGGCGACGAGGGCGACAGCCCGGTGCTGCTTAGCGCCGCCGGCGTCCCGTCCCCGGTTCGCCAGCGGCTCACCGCCCTGCCGGCGAACGGGCCGGTTGCGCGGGTGGCTCAGGGCGAACGCATCGACCGGGTGCCGGAGGGTTCGACGGTCGGCAGGGCATGGCCAGGGCATCGCGTGCACCTGGTGCCCGTGCCGCCGCCCAGCGCCGGCGTCCTTGGGGTCTTCGTCTCCGACGAGGTGCCGCGGCTGGTCGAGGAGGTCTTCGCCTCCCTGGCCCATGCCCTGGCCTCCGCGGTGCAGCAGACCACCCTGCACCGACGTGCCCAGTCCGTGCTGAACTCCCTCCAGCGCGAGCTGTGGCCCCGCGTCGTCGACCTGCCGCCCGAGGTGGAGGTCGGCCACGTCTACCAGTCGGCAACCACGGGTTTTGCGATCGGGGGCGACTTCTTCGACGTCTTCGCCACCGCCTCAGGGCACATCGGCATCGCTTGCGGGGACGTGTCCGGTAAGGGGATCGAGGCCGCCAGCCTCACAGCCATGGCGGTGTACTCGCTGCGCGCGTACGCGCTGCGGGGAACCACGCCCAACCTGGTCATGACGATGATGAACGGCACCGTCGGCGCCCAGTCAGCCGCCGATCGCTTCATGACCATGGTTTACGCGCGCATCGACCCGCTCACCTGGACCGTTGCGCTGTCGCTGGCCGGTCATCCGCCGCCGATGCTGGTCGGTCCGGACGGCGTCGTGGTCCTCGCCCTGCCGCCCGACGTGCCGATCGGGATGTTGGACGACTCGACCTATGACGAGCACGACTTCGTCCTCGACCCAGGTCAAAGCCTCGTCCTGTACACCGACGGGGTCACCGAGGCCCGAAAGGGGCCGGATGAGGGCCGGGCCCTGCTGGGCATCGAACGGCTCGAGCAGGTCCTGACGGGCCTGGTCGGCACCAGCGCCCAGTGCATGGCCGACGGCGTCTGGGAGGCGGTGCAGGAATGGACCGGTGGTAACACCACCGACGACTGCGCCATCCTGGTGTTGCGTCGCCCGATCGACCACGGGGCGGGCGAGTCCTTGTCACTCAGCTGACGCTGCCGGCGACAGGGGGCCACGGCCCGCCGCACAGTTCCTCGATCAACGCCATCGCGCGCAGCACCGTGGCCTCACCGTGCCACGGCCCCACCACCTGCATCCCTACGGGTCCACCGTCGCTGTCGACCCCCGCGGGCACCGACCCTGCGGGCACACCCACGAGATTCCAGCTGTTCGTTCCCCGGGTCATCGCCGAGACCACCCGCTCACGGTGGCCGTCCACGACCACAGGGTCGACGCCAACCGGAGGGATCCGGCACGGCAGTGTTGGGGTGACGAGCACGTCGATCCTGTCGAAGACCCGCGCCAACTGGTCGGACAGCTCGGCGCGGACCCGGCGAGCCGCCCGCACGGGCGGACTGTCGAGCGGGTGCGCGGCCGCCAGTCGCTCGCGGACGTCGGCCGGGAACCGCTGCGGTGAGGCGGCGAACGCCCTGGCATGGGTTCGCGCCGCCTCGGCCGCCAGCACGCGGCCGTTCGCGAGGGAGGAGTCGTCTAGTGCCGGCAGATCGACGTCAATGACCTGCGCTCCTGCGGAAGCCGCGGCGTCCAGCACGGTATGCCAGACCGATCGGACCTCGGCATCGAGGCGGCTGCGGCGGGCCTGCAGCGGTACGCCGATGCGCAGGGTGGGCGGTGGGGCAGGATCGCAGGCGCCGGGGTGGCGCTCCAGTAGCGCGGCGAGCAGCCGGGCTGTCGTGGCGACATCGCGAGCCATCGGCCCGACGGTGTCAAGGCTGGGCGCCAGAGGCTGTACCCCGTCGACGGAAACCAGGCCCAGCGTGGTCTTGAGCCCAACTACCCCGCAGCAGGCTGCCGGGATGCGGACGCTGCCGCCCGTGTCGCTGCCCAGCGCGCCGTCGACGAGCCCGGCGGCCAGGGCCGCGGCGGAGCCGCCCGACGAACCACCGGCGATCCGCCCGGGGGAGCGCGGATTCACGGTCTGGGGCGTGACGATCCCGTAGGCCAGCGGGTGCGTCGCGGTCGTGGCGACGATCGCGGCTCCCGCCCGCCGCAACCGTGCCACACAGATTGCATCCCGCGGCTGCGGTCGGGGATCAGCCAACTCCGGCGCCCCGAGCAGCCGCGGCACGCCCTTGACGGCGATCAGGTCCTTGACGCCCACTCGTAGCCCGTTCAGCGGGCCGGGCATGGGGGTGGCCTCAAAGGTCTGGACCAACGCGCGCCAGGGGTCGGAAGGCATGGCGGTAGCCTTCCACGCCCAGGTCAGCGATCGAGGAGTGAGGACAGATCGTGCCGCTGTTTCCGAGCGCCGAGTGGATTGCGGAGTTCTGCCGGCGCCTCGCCGCGCACCCCGACGCCGACGACCTGGCCCGCGCGCTGGACGGCATCTACGAGTTCGTCATCGACCCGGCGGGACCGCTGACCGTGCAGCACCGCTACCGGTTGGCCATCCGCTCGACCGGGGCAGGCGCCCAGATCGCCCCCATGGACGGCGCCCCCGAGCTCCGTCTGACGATCACCGCCGACTATTCACGGTGGCGGCAGCTGATCAGCGGGCAGCTGGACATCGGCATGGCGGTGTTGCTGCGTCGAGTGCGGATCTCCGGCGATCTGTCTGGTCTGACCAGCCAGCTGTCCAGCGCGCAGCCGCTGGTGCAGGCACTGTCGTCGGTGCCGACCGAGTTCCTGGAGCAGACGTAGCCGGGGAGGTGGAGCAGCCCGGCCCGTCTCAAGCCGCGGGAAGGGCGGACCGGAACCAGTCGGCGGTGCGGGCCAGCCCCTCGGCCAGCGACACCTCGGCTTTCCAGTCCAGCGCTGATTCGGCCAGGCTGGTGTCGGGACGCCGCACCGTCGGGTCGTCCACGGGGCGGGGAAGAAACTGCACGCCGGGGTGCTTGCCGACCGCGTCCTGCACCGCTTCGGCCAGCTCGAGCATCGTGACCTCTTGCGGGTTGCCGATGTTGACGGGGCCGGTCGTGTCGGAGCGGAGCAGTCGCAGCAGGCCCTCGACCTCGTCGTCGACATAGCACAGCGAGCGCGTCTGCGTGCCGTCGCCGTGCACGGGGAGGGGCTCGTCGCGCAGCGCCGCCCGGAAGAACGCGGGGATGGCGCGAC
>JACCVM010000009.1 GCA_013698135.1 Euzebyaceae bacterium
TACATCCTTGGCAGGGGCGGGGCGGGGCGGGGGGCGGCTAGCGGCGCGGAACCGTCATGTCGAACCAGCGCTTGCTGGCGCGGGAGGCGTCCGCGGCCAGGTGCAGGTGCTTGGTCTCGGTGTACTCGAGGAGACCGGCCCAGCCGTGCTCGCGGCCGAGGCCCGACTGCTTGAAGCCACCGAAGGGGTAGCGAGGGTTGAGCAGGTTGTACTCGTTGACCCACACGGTCCCGGCCTGCAGCCGCTCGGCCACTCGCAGCGCCCTGGCTGGCGAGCCCCACACGCCGGCGGCGAGGCCGTAGGGCGTGCCGTTGGCGATGCGCACGGCGTCGTCTTCGTCGTCGTAGCGCAGCACCGACAGGACCGGGCCGAAGATCTCCTCCTGCGCGATAGTCATGTCCGGGGTCACGTCGGTGAACACCGTCGGGGCCACGAAGTAGCCGGCGTCCAGCCCGCCTTCGGTCAGACGCTGGCCGCCGGCGCGAAGGGTCGCGCCCTCCTTCTGGCCCAGCTCGATGTAACCGAGCACCGTGTCGAGCTGCTGCTGGCTGACCAGCGGACCCATGGTCGACGCCTTGTCGGCGGCCGGGCCAACACGGATCACCGACAGGCGTTCGAGCAGGCGCTCGACGAACTCGTCGTGCAGCGCGTCGGGCAGCAGCAGGCGGCTGCCGGCGGTGCACTGCTGACCGGAGTGGAAGAACGCGCCGTACGCGGCCCCGTCGATCGCCAGCTCGAGGTCGGCGTCGTCGAGCACCACCTGGGCGTTCTTGCCGCCGAGCTCCAGCGTCACCTTCTTCAGCGTCGGGCTCGCGGCGGCCATGATCTGGCGTCCGACGTCGGTGGAGCCGGTGAACGACACCTTGTCGACGCCGGGGTTGGTGACCAGTTCCTCGCCGGTGCCTGGGCCGGATCCCGAGATGATGTTGACGACGCCGTCGGGGACGCCAGCCTCGGCCAGGATCTCGGCCAGTTTGGTGGCCGTGCAGGGCGTCTCCGGCGCCGACTTGAGCACGATCGTGCAGCCCGCGGCCAGCGCGGCCGAGATCTTCCAGGCGGCCATCTGCAGCGGGAAGTTCCACGGGACGATGGCGCCCACGACCCCGACGGGCTCGTGACGCAGCACATTCGCCGAAGGCGTGGGAAACACTGACAGCGGCAACGTCTCGGGCTGATCGATCTGCGCCGCCAGCTCGGCCATGGTCTTGAACCACAGGATGGTGTTGCCGACGTCGACGCCCTTGGCCTTGGCGACGGTCGACCCGGCGTCGCGGGTCTCCAGCGCGGCCAGCTCGACGGCACGGTCCTTGAGTCCCTTGGCGACCGCGGCCAGCACCTTCGCGCGGTCGCTGCCGCGCCGCTGTGACCAGCGACCGTCGTCGAAGGCGGCCCGCGCGGCGTCGATGGCCCGGGCGGCATCCTCCGCTCCGGCTTTGGCGGCCGTGCCGATGGGCTCACCCGTTGACGGATCCAGCGTGGAGAACGTCTCGCCGGAGGCGGCCTCGCAGAACTGGCCGTCGATGAACAGCTGGAAGTCGGACATCACGTCTCCTGGATTCGAGTCAAGGTTTGATCACTTCGAACGGGTTACGGCAGGCGTTGCAGTAGCTCGACGAGCGGCACGGGGTCGGTCCGAAGGGGCTGTCGGCGACGGTGTCGCGCGAGCCGCACAGAGGGCACACCACGCCCTGCGTCTCGCCAGGTTGACCCAGCCCGGGCCTGCGGCCGATCTGCAGCAGCGTCTGACCGGAGCCGGGTGGCGCGATGCCGAACTCGGCGAGCTTGCGCCGGCCCGGCGGGGTGATCCGCTCCGGTTCCCATACCACCGTGTTGACGAAGCGGACCTCGACGGAGCCAACGCCGTCCATCGCCTTGATGGCCCGCGCGGTCTCCTCGCGGATCACCGCCGTGGCGGGACAGCCGGAGTAGGTGGGGACCAGGTCGACCTCGACGCGGTCGCCGTGTACCCGGACATCCGTGACCATGCCGAGCTCGGCCACACTGACCGGTGGCATCTCGGGATCGGGCACCGTGTCGAGGACGGCCCGCACGTCGTCGCTGGTCACGCTGGTCGCAGCGCTCACCACCGCACTCCCGGGTAGGCGCGGTAGGTGCCGGTCATCTCTTCCCACACCGCGTCGAAGTCGGAGGAGTGGCGGCCCAGCCGCCCGCCATAGCCGCCGTCGCCTGACCCGGACGGTGCCCTGGCGCCATCGCGCGCCACCAGCTCGCCTGACGCCGTGGCCAGGAACTCCCCCCCGCCGTGATGCGGGTCGCCGCCGAGGACGTGGTCCATCCCCACTGCCTCAAGGTCGGCGGTGACCGCCTCCAGCCACCGCTGCTGTTGGGTGGCATGGTCGTCGGGCAGCACGCCGTCTGCGACCAGCTCGGCTTCGCCGGGCAGCGGTTCGAACAGCCCCGGTGCCTCTACTAACGCCGCGACCAGCCCGTCGGCCAGGTGGATGCGGGCGTCCAGCGGCCCGTTGGCGAGGCGGTCCAACCAGGTGCGGGCGTGCAGCAGGTGGTAACGCTCCTCGCGCCGCAGCGCGCCGGTGGCATCAGCCGCCGCCTGCCACGACGAGCCGGCCAGCGTGGTCAGCCGCACGTCCTCGGCGACGTCGTACAGGTAGTGACGGGCCAGCGAGTACCCCCAGTCGCCGTTGGGTCGCTCGACCAGGACCGCGTTGCGGTAGCCGTTCGGCTCCCGGCCGAGGCCAAGCGCATCAGCGTGGTCACCGCCAGCCGGGGCGCGCGTGGCCAGGTCGCGAACCCCCTGCTCGCCGGCGACCTCGGCGGCCAGCCGGTACCACACGACGGCGTGGCCGATCTCGTCCTGCGAGATCGACGAGAAGGCGAGGTCTTCCTCGATGTGAGGCGCGACGCCGGTCCAGTGCGAGTGACGATGGCCGATAATGAGCTCGTCGTCGGCGAGGGCAAGCAGTAGTTCCACGCGGGGGTCAATCACCCGCCGCCACCTTCTACGGCTTCGGCTCCACTACCGGCGGCTCCACTTCCGGCGGCTTCGCTTCCGGCGGCGCCGTCCCGCCGGCGGTGGCTCGGGTTGAGCGCGCGCTTGTCCACCGGGCGAGGACGGTCGACGACGGCGCCAGCCTCCTGCGCCCGCGTTGCCGCCGCGCGCCGCTTGTCGCCCATGCCGGTGTAACCGGATTGCAGCTTGTAGCTCTTGTCGGTGGCGAAGGCCAGCAGGTCAGGGCGCCCGAAGATGTGCATGTCGGCGAGGCGTACCACCGCGAAGTCGACGCCCTCGCCGTGGCGGAAGAACGCCTCCTTTGCCAGCAGCAGCGCCATCTCGTCATCGGGAGCATGCACCGCCCCAACCGACGTCCACGGATCATCCACGGTCCGCTTCCCAAACACCTCCCACCGCTCCACTCCGCTCACCTCGCTCGGGTCGATGCCCCACCACAGGGAGAGGTGGGGACCCGTTCCAGGCGCAGCGTAAAAGGCTCTTTGCGAAGCCTGGGACGGGTCCCGACCGCACGGCTCACCCTCTGGCTAGGCCGCAAGACGCGGCTCGTCCATGGTCTCTCGCACCCAACCATGCGCCTCATGCATCCAACGCCGCCAAGCCAGGCGCGTCTCGGTCATCGGCCCGTTGCCCTTCACCACTTGCCAGAAGGTGTCCCAGTTCGGCTGGGTCCACCGCCATTCTCCGGCGACGTCGTCGAAGGCCAGCGCGGGGTCGGGCACGCTGATGCCCAGGTCCCACAGCTTGGGCACGTAGGTGTCGAAGAAGCGCTGGCGCAACTGCTCGTTGGTGCGGGTCTTGAGGCCCCACGCCAGCAGCACATCGCCCTCGGGTTTCGACGGGGGACCGAAGAACTGCATCACCGGCTCCCACCAGCGGTTGACCGCCTCTTGAAACATCTGGCGCTGCTCGTCGCTGCCCGCGCACAGCTCCAGCACCAGGTCCTCGCCGTGACGCTGGTGCAGGCTCTCCTCGGCGCAGATGCGCCGCAGGACGCGGACGTAGGGCGCGTAAGACGACTCCAGCAACGCCTTCTGCGTCACCAGCGCCGCGCCGTCGATGAGAAAACCGATGACCCCGACGTCACCCCAGGTGTAGGTGGGGTAGTGAAAGACGTTGTGGAACTTCGTCCGGCCGGCGATCAGGTCGGCGATCATCGCCTCGCGGGACTTGCCGAGATCCTCGGCGACCCGGTAGAGCATGTGCCCGTGGCCGACCTCGTCCTGCACCTTGGCGGTCAGCGACAGCTTGCGGCGCAGCGATGGGGCGCGGGCGATCCACTCTCGCTCCGGCAGGGCGCCCATGATCTCGGAGTTGGCGTGCATCTCGATGAAGCGCAGCGCCGCTTGGCGGTACTCGTCAGGCATCCAATCCGACGCCTCGACCTTGCCGCCGGCTGCGATGTGGGCACGGAAATCGGCCGTCTTCGATTCGTAGCTCATGGCGTGCTCCTTGCGGGGATGGGATCGGATCGACGGATCTGCAGCGCGTCCAGGCCGCGGACGAACGGGCTGTCGTCGCCCGAGGCAGCGCCTGGGTCCGTGGTCGTTGGCAGCGGGGGACCGGTGGCCACCAGCTGGTCGTAGAACCGCCAGGCGCCGGCATCCACCGCCTCGTACAGGGTGCGGAAGACCTTGGCAGCCTCGTCGCCCAGCCAGTCCGCGGGCAGCAGCGCCGCAGGCAAGCCTGGGTCCAGGAACAGAAACGAGCGCCAGTGATGCACCAGCTGGATGCGCGTGGTGAATGCGACGCGCGGCTCGTCGCCGGCCCCGGCGTCGCGCCACCGGTCGATGAACGCGGCGTGAGCTTGGCGCAGCTCGACGAGATCCCAGGCGGCGGCCACGATGCGCTGGTCGGCATCCGTCCTTGCAGTGGAGGCCTGCCCGTCGGCGGACTCGCCGACGAAGCCGACCGTGGTGGCGGCACCCGGGTGGCCGTCGAGCAGGCGCTCCAGCCGCCGGCCGTGCGGGTGCGGGCTGGCCCAGACGCCAGCCGACAGCTGACCGAAGCCCATCCACGTCAAGGCCCGGGACAGCTGCGCGTCGCGACCCGCTGGCAAGCCGATCAGCAGGCGCCAGCGTCCGTCCCATTCGGCGGCACGCAAGCGGTAGATGCGTGTGGCAGCTTCCTCCAGGCGGTCCACGCCTTGAGGCGTAAGCCGGTAGGCGGCATAACGTCCAACCTTGCGGGGGGCCACCCAGCCCTCGGCTGCCATACGGTGCAGGGCGGTCCGCGTCGCCTCCGCGGAGAAGCCAAGGGCGCTCATGCACCCTGTCAGCGTGCTCAGCCAGGCGTCGCCACCGGCGGGCCGGACGACGTCGCCGAACAGCGTAAACAAGGCGGAACGGGCGCGCATGGCGGGTGGCAGCCGATCATCGTGTTACGGATGTTGCCAGGACTGCCACCATTGTGTAACACGTTGGAGGACAGGTCAACCGTCCATGGGCCAGCACTCATGGAGCCCGCAGCAGTCATTCCATGCGGGTGGTGCGCTCACTTTCGGCACGGCGGCGCTCTTCATCCGATAGCGGCGTAGCGGCGCGCGCTCCGGCGTGGGTATCGGCGGGCGTGGTGCCAGCGGGAGCGGACGAGGCGGCCTGCGAGCCGGTCGACGCGCTAGAGGAGTCGCCGATGGCCATCTGCTGATCTCGCTCGTCCGTGGCGTCACCGAGCACGTAGCTCACGCCCGCGACGTTGGCCAAGGAGCGTCGGGCTCCGAGAAACGCCTCCTGCATCCTGCCGATGTCACCGCCGTAGTTGCCCTCGACCACCGTGCGGACCTGGCCGGCATCCTGTGGGTAGTCGACGCTGAACAGCCGCAGCGCCTTGTCGCGGTCCTCGGCCACGGGGTAGCCACGAGCTCGCAGCACCTCGGTCATGACACGCTGGGTGGACAGCATCACGTCGTCGG
>JACCVM010000021.1 GCA_013698135.1 Euzebyaceae bacterium
CGGAACAGGGGATGCGGGCGGTTGGGCCGGGAGCGGAACTCGGGGTGCGCCTGCGTTGCGACGAACCACGGGTGGTCAGCCAGCTCGATCATCTCGACCAGCCGGTCGTCGGGTGACATGCCGGAAAACACCATCCCTGCCCCTCGAAACGGCACGCGGTAGCGGTTGTTGACCTCCCAGCGGTGCCGGTGCCGTTCGTAGACCACGGGCTCCCCGTAGGCGACGGCGGCTCGCGTCCCCGGGATCACCTTGCATGGGTAGACGCCGAGGCGCATCGTGCCGCCAAGGTCTGTGACGCTGCGCTGGTCGTGCATCAGGTCCACGACCGGGTCGGGCGTGTCGGGCGCGAACTCCGAGGAGTGGGCGTCGGCCAGGCCCAGCACGTGACGCGCGAACTCCACGACCGCCGTCTGCAGGCCGAGGCAGATGCCGAGGTAGGGCACGTGACGCTCGCGGGCGTGCCGGACGGCGTTGATCTTGCCTTCAATCCCGCGGATGCCGAAGCCGCCAGGCACCAGGACGCCGTGGACTCCTGCCAGCCCCCGCGCGGCGGCCCCCGGCGCCTGCAAGTCGTCTGCCGAGATCCACTGGATGTCGACCTCCACGCCATGGTGGATGCCCGCGTGCGTCAGGGCCTCGACGACCGACAGGTAGGCGTCGGGCAGCGACACGTACTTGCCCACCATGGCGATGCGGACGGTGTCGGTCGGCGCCATCGCGCGCTCGACCATCGCCGACCACTCGCGCAAGTCGGGTTCGACCGCCGGGTCAAGGCCGAGGTTGCGGACGATGAAGGAGTCCAGCCCCTCGTCGCGCAGGACGAGCGGTACCGCGTACAGCAGCGGCACGTCGTGCGCGCTGACGACCCCGTCGAGGTCGATGTCGGACAGCAACGCGATCTTGCGCTTGAGCTCGCGGGACAGCGGCCGGTCGCTGCGGCACACCACGGCGTCGGGCTGGATGCCGATCGAGCGCAGCTCGCGAACCGAGTGCTGCGCCGGTTTGGTCTTCAGTTCGCCGGTCGGCGCGATGAACGGCACCAGCGCACAGTGCACGTAGCAGATGTTCTCGCGGCCCACGTCGTAGCGCAGCTGACGGATCGCCTCCAGGAAGGGCAGACCCTCGATGTCACCGACAGTGCCGCCGACCTCGGTGATGACGACGTCGGCGTCCTCGCCCAACGCCAGGATGCGTCCCTTGATCTCGTTGGTGACGTGGGGGATGACCTGGACCGTCTCGCCGGCGTAGTCGCCGCGCCGCTCCTTGGTGATCACCGCCGAGTAGATCTGACCGGTGGACACCGATGACGTGCGGTGCAGGTTCTCGTCGATGAAGCGCTCGTAATGGCCGAGGTCGAGGTCGGTCTCACCGCCATCCTCGGTGACGAAGACCTCGCCGTGCTGGAACGGGTTCATGGTGCCTGGATCGACGTTGACGTAAGGATCCAGCTTTTGCATGGTGACCCGCAGCCCACGCGCCTTGAGCAGCCGTCCGAGCGACGACGCGGTGATCCCCTTGCCCAGTGACGACGAGACCCCGCCGGTCACGAGAATGTGCTTAGCCACCTCGCGAACCTCCTCCAACCGTCCAGGCGTCCTGAGCAAAAACCGCTCAGGGGGAAGTCCGTCGCTCGCCGGCTGGTTCGCGCGGCCTCGGCCAACGTAGCACCGAGCCCCCTGCCGACTCAATCACCTGGCGCAGCGGCAGCGGGCGCAGCGGCGTACGGCGCGCCGGCACCAGTCCCGAGGCTCCGTGACGAGCGGTCGGCCAGAGCGTTGGCCAGCAGCTCCGCGGCGTGCTCGGCGGCGACGACGCTGTCCACGCTGCCCGACAGCATCCGCGACAGCTCGGTGACCCGCTCGGGCTCCGCCAGTCTGCGCACGGTCGCGCGAACGCGCTCGCCGGCGTCGAGTGCGCTACCGCCTTCGGCTACATGAGTAGGGTCGGGCACGCCACCGCCACCGGCTCCGTGAGCGTTTTTGGTCACCACGAAGTGGGCGTCGGCGTGCGCGGCGAGCTGGGCGAGGTGGGTGACGCACAGCACCTGGCGGCCACGGGCGAGCTGGGCCAGCTTGCGACCGACGGCAAGCGCGGTGGCGCCGCCGATGCCGGCGTCGACCTCGTCGAACACCAGCACCGGCGTGTCGTCGGCATCAGCCAGAGCCAGACGCAGTGCCAGCGCGACGCGGCTGCGCTCGCCGCCCGACGCCGCCTTTCCGACGGGCAGCGCGGGCTGGCCCGGGTTGGCGGTCAGCAGGAAGGTCACCCGGTCGGCGCCATGGTTTGCCGGGGCGACGTCTTCGAGGACGACCTGCATCCGGGTGGCGCCCATCGCCAGGTCGGCGAGGTGCTCCTCGACCGCCCGGGCCAGGCGCTGCCCGGCCGTTCGCCGGCCGTCGCGCAGGCACTGCGCCGCCGCTTCGAGCTGTGCGGCCAAGGCCGTCACCTGCGCCTCCAGCTCGCCGGCGCGGACGTCACCGCCCTCCAGAGCCGACAACCGTGCGCGGGCTTGATCGGCGTAGGCCCGAACGCCGGGCACGTCGATCTGGCCGCTGGCCGCCTGCCCGTACTTGCGCGTCAGCCGCACCAGGGCTGCGTGCCGGTCGCGCAGGAGCTCCAGTCGCGCGGGATCCAGTTCCAGTCTCTCGGTGTAGGAGGTCAGGTCGAAGCCAAGCTCCTGCGCTTCGGCGGCAAGAGCAGCCGCCCGGTCCAGCAGGGTGTCGAGCTCGGCGTCCACCCCTGCCTCGCCGCGCATCGCTGCCAGCGCAACGCCGAGGGTGTCGCGGGCGCCGCCCTCCCCCGTCACCGCAGCCGCGGCCGTGCCCGCGGCGCCGACCAACGACTCGGCGTGTTCCAGCCGGCGCAACTCCGCCTCCAGGGTGGTGTCCTCGTCGTCGGCGAGGGCGACCTCGTCGATCTCGCCCAGCTCGTAGCGCAGCCGGTCGAGCTCTCGGAGGCGGTTCCGCTGCGAGCCGCGCAGGGCCTCAAGCTCGTCGCTGGCCTGCCGCCACCCGTGATAGACGGCGTGGTAGTCGTCCAGCGCCGCCGCCAGCGCCGGCCCCCCGGCGCGGTCCAGCAAGGCCCGCTGTACCGCCGGCGTGACCAGCCTCGCCGACTCCGACTGGCCGTGCAGCTCGATAGTCCCTCCCACGCAGGTCGCCAGGGCTGACGCGGGAGCCAGCCGACCGCCGACCCGGGCCCGGCTGCGGCCGGCCTCGGCCACGACCTCCCGGGAGACCACCAGCTCCTCGTCACCGTCGCCGAGCCATTCCTCGGCTCCGGGCGGCGGCGGGACCAACCGACCCTCGATGACAGCGGTCGCCGCTCCACCCCCCACGCGGTCGGCGTCGGCTCGCCCGCCCAGTAGCAGCTCGATCGCCGAGACGATCATCGTCTTGCCAGCCCCCGTCTCACCGGTCAGGACGTTCAGCCCCGGACTGAAGTCCAGCGTCACGTCCTCGATGACGCCCAGGTTGGCGATGTGCAGCTCGACGAGCATGCCGCCCATGATGACCGACCGGTCAGACAGAACCATGGCCCAACGGTCGCGTCCTGTTCGCCCGGCGCCGAGTCACCGGAGTGTTCCTGCACAACGCTGACCTCTCAATCATCAATTGGCGAGCCATCTTCATCGACGGCCAGAAGGTGAGGGGGGGATTCATGCCAGGCCCAGTCGAACCTCTCACCGTACTCCTTTGACAAGGCGGTTGTCCGAAATGGTTCACCGTTTCGATTGATCGTCATCGTGTCGCCCTTCCCGTCATACTGAAAAGCGATCTCGAGTTCCCACCGATACGTTGCTCTGCTCGCCAAAGCCCTTACATCAAAAATAAACGTGCTGCCAGGGTCTATTGTAATCACATTGTCGATGAAGTACGGTTCACCAACAACATCCGCCTTCACCTGATCGAAAGACCGCGCAAGCGGGCGCGTCGCGTCAAGATTGAAAGCTATCGTGGTGACTTCACTGGCTCCAGTGCTTCGCGAACTGACGAGCGTGCCACGGTGGATCGGATCCCGGGAGATTATTCGAGCTGTCATGCCCGTGATGAGCGTGGCATTGCGGCCGATGCCCCTCATGACCATTCTCATGTTCGACTGCCCCGCATCAGCCGCCCCCATCTCGAGCAACCGAGTTCGAACGTCCCGACCGCTTGTTCCCGGAGCGGGACGTCCTTCGCTTGGAAGGGGCTGCGGCAGAGCAACTGACCACCCCAAGCCCAGGGCCTGCTGATCGTCGACTATCGCTACCTCAACTGGTTCGCGGCCGAAGACGCGTTGGCTAGCAGTCTCCCATATTCCCGGAAAGAACCAGTTGAACACGAAGCCAGCGATTGGGACGACCACGAAGGCCTTGATGGTGTTCGGCAGCCCCCGCAACCATCCTACTGATTGCCGTGATGAGTTTTCTTCCGTCATTTGGGGTTCCCACCGCTTCCTACATATTGCCGTCTCGCTTCCTCCGCCATCGAGAAGGCACTCCAACCCAGTGCCCCCATGGAAGGTGAGGGCCGCTCAATCATGCATCCCGGCATGGACGGTGTCGAGGACCTGCTTGTCTGTAGGAGTCGACAAGCCGTCGCCAGCACATGAAGGCAGCGCTGATGTAGCCAAAGACAGCGGCGTAGCGGCTTGCTCAGGCTAGGCCGAACTTATCGCGGACGCGCTGGTAGAAGTCCGACGGTCCCAGCCGCGCCAGGCGCACCGGGGCGTCCCCGCGTGACACGCGCACCGCGCCGCCGTCGGGAACCAGGATCGACTCGCGACCATCGCAGCTGACCACGCAGGCATTGTTGCCGCCCACGGGCCGCACCACCAGCGACTCACGAGGGTCGATCACCAGGGTGCGGTCGAACAGGGAGTGCGGCGCGACCGGGGTCAGCAGGATCGCGTCGACCAGCGGCGACAAGATCGGACCGCCGGCGCTGAACGCATAGGCCGTCGAGCCGGTCGGGGTGGCACAGATCAAGCCGTCGGCGGGGACGTTGGCGAACACCGTCTCGTCGACGCGGACCTCCAGCACGATGAGCCGGCGGGGCTCGGTGCGCTCAACCGACGCATCGTTGAGCGCCCAGGTCGTCTCCACGACTCGCCCGTCGGCGTCGAGCACCTCCACCGCCAGCGTCATCCGCTCCTCGACGGTGAACTCCCCCCGCACGAGTTGCCCGACGGCGGCCGGCACCTGTGGGGTCTCCAGCTCCGACAGGAATCCGAGCCGGCCGAGGTTCACGCCGAGCACCGGCACGCCGCGGTCACGGGACAGGTACGCGGCCCGCAGAAAGGTGCCGTCCCCCCCGAGGGCGAGGACGACGTCCAGCCCCTTACCGAAGTCGCTGGGATCGCGCAGCTCGACGGCGGCACTGCTCCAGTTGTCGCCGTCGACGCCGACCACGCGCGCGCCGATCTCCTGCAGCTGGGACGCCGCCGTTCTGGCAGCATCGCAGGCGTCGCGGCGGCCACCGTGGACCACCAGGCCGACGGCGGGCGGACGCTGCGGGTTCCGGTCGCTCACTGGTGCACCACTCCCATGGTAGTGGTCGTTGCGCGGCGCAGGAGGCGGCCAGTCGCCGGTGGCCGTCGCGCCGAGCGTTGCACGCCTGGGGTTGCCCGCCGATGATCGCGACGATGCTGCCGCCGGACAATCACGTTCATACGGAGTGGTCCTGGGACGCTGCGCACGGCTCGATGGAGGCGTCCTGCGCGCGGGCGGTCGAGTTGGGACTCGGCACCATCGCGTTCACCGAGCACATGGACTTGACCAGATGGGTCATCACACCGGGCTGCAAGGGGGCGACGCAACGCGAAGCCCTTCGCGTGGGTCCCGACAACCGCTTCAATCCGCCGCCGCTGGACACCAACGGCTACCAGGCGTCCATTCAGGCGTGCCGGGACCGCTACCCGGGTTTGCGCATCCTGTCGGGCGTCGAGCTCGGCGAGCCGCACTGGTTCGGCGATCAGTGCGCCGCCCTGCTCGCGGGAGGTGCCTATGACCGGGCCCTCGGCTCGCTTCACTCCCTGCAGATCGAGGGTGAGCCGTGGATCATCGACGACCTGTACTCGCCGTACGCGCCGGCCGACCTCGAACCCGACGGCATCATGCGGGCGTACCTGGCCGAGGCCCTGCGGATGATCCAGTCCTCAGACCTCTTCGCCGTGCTGGCGCACATCGACTACCCGGTGCGCGCTTGGCCAGCTGAGGCCGGGCCCTTTGAACCAGCCGACTACGAGGAGGAGTACCGCGGCGTGCTAGACGCCTTGGCTCGGTCGGGGCGTGCGCTGGAGGTCAACACCACCGTGCCGTTGCGGGCCGAGATCGTGCGCTGGTGGTACGAGGTCGGCGGTGACGCCGTCTCGTTCGGCAGCGACGCCCACCGCCCTTCGCAGCTGGCGCGGAACTTCCTCGAGGTCTCGGCGATGGTGGAGGGTGTGGGGTTCCGGCCCGGCCGCGACGCGCATGACTTCTGGCGCCGGCGGTGACACCGGGCAATGCAGCGCCTACCCGTCCGCTCTCACACCAGTGCGCCGCGCGGCTGCCTCGCCAACCGCCCGCCCGACGACGGCGGCGGTCTCCGCTGTTGCTGTCCCCGCCCGCAGATGGATGAAGAACTCGGCGTTGCCGGCCGGTCCCAACAACGGGGACGGGCAGGCGGCCTGCAGCCCGAGTCCGACGCCTTGAGCCGCGTCGACCACGCCGGTGACGGCGGCGCCCCAGGTCGCGGGATCGCGCACGACTCCTCCCTTGCCCACGGCGCCCCGCCCGGCCTCGAACTGCGGCTTGACCATCAACAGGAAGTCGGCAGACGGATCGGCGACCTCACGCAGCGCCGGGACGACCAGGCGCAAGGAGATGAACGACAGGTCGGCCACCACGAGTTGCGCCGGCGGCGGGGGCAGATCGTCGGGCCGCAGGTGGCGGACGTTGGTGCGATCGCGGACCACCACGGCGGGGTTCCGGCGCAGCCGCCAGTCCAGCTGGCCATAGCCGACGTCGACGGCGACGACGCGCCGCGCGCCGCGCCGCAGCAGGACGTCGGTGAACCCGCCCGTCGATGCGCCCGCGTCGAGGCAGTGGCGTCCAGCCACCGAAACGACCAGCCGATCGAGCGCTGCGATCAGCTTGGGGGCCCCCCGTGACGCGTAGACCTCGGTGACGGGCTGGCCCACCACGATCGCGGCGGAGGTGGCAACCAGGCGCGCGGGCTTGTCGGCGGGCGCACCGTCCACCGTTACCAGGCCGTCGGCGATCTGTCGCTGCGCTTCGCTTCGGGTGGAGGTCATACCCCGGCGGACCAGTTCCGCGTCGAGGCGGCGTCGAGCAGCCACTCAGGTGTGGCGAGCAGCCCGCACATCCCCGGCCTCCGGGCGCGCTGGTGCGCGCCCCTCACCCGCAGGCCCGCGTTGGGTCGCCACCGTCGCCGCGAGGGCGTCCAGCTCGTCGACGAGGGCGCGATGCACCGCGTCGAGGACGGGGGGGTGCTCCTCGACAGGCTGCGCATCCAGTCCGGCCAGAGCAGCGCTGAGCTCGTCCAGTCGATCTCGCGTCACGTCGGCCCCCCGTCTACGGGCGGTGGCGATGGCGTCGCCGACGGCGGGCTGGGAGGCGACGCGGCCGAGTCGTCTGGCGCCGTGGGATCAGTTGCAGGAGGCGGTGGCGCGGCCTTCTTCGCCCTGGCCCTCTTGGCGGTCGATGTCTTCTTGGTGGCCGACTCCTTGGCCGTCGACGTCTTCTTGCCGGTCGTCTTCTTGGCCGCCATCTTCTTGGCGGGCGTCTTCTTGGCCGTAGGCGCTTGCTTGGCGGCGGCGGTCTTCTTGCCGGCAGTCGCCTTCTTGCCTGCGCCCGTCTTCTTGCCGGCAGTCGCCTTCTTGCCTGCGCCCGTCTTCTTGGCCGGCAGCGCCTTGTCGGCGGTCTCGGTGGTCTTGGCCGCCGTCACCGGGCCACGTGTCGCCGCGGTGGCGCGCTTGGCGGCTGCGCTCTGGCGCGGCGGCGCGGCGGCGGTGTCGCGGTGCTCGACCTTCGTGGCCAGCCGCTCGATGTCGCGTTGCCGGGCCAATCCCAAGCGGTTGACCACCTTCTCCGTCTCGGTGCGCACCAGCTGGGCAATCGCCCGTCGATTGTCCTCAGAGCGCTTGAGCAGCTCGTCGACGGTCTTCTCCAACTGGTCGGCGGCCACCTCGCCCTGCTTCACCAGGCCCTTGACCACCTGCTCGGCCCGCTGGCGGGTCACCTGCGTCAATCCCGACGCGGTTTCCAGATAGCGCTGCAATGCCCTGCTCACGTCCTACCTCCTGATCAACCCAACGCGGCGAGCATAGCCAACACCCCGCTGCGGGCTCGGGATGCCGCTCTGGCACACTCGCGCCCGTCTGCGCTCCCGCACGAGGACGAACGCCCCGCCATGGTCATCCCGATCCGAGACCACAACCCCACGCGTCGGACGCCGTGGATGAACCGCCTGATCATCGCCGTCAACATCGTGGTCTTCGTCTTCTTCGAGCCATGGTGGGGCGGTGTCTGCCAGCAGCAGGCGTTCTTCCTGACCTACGCGGCGATCCCCGCGGAGCTGGGTGAAGGAGAGCCGCTGGACGCACGGGAGGTCGCCGATTCCAGTCCCCCACGGTGCCGCCTGCGGCCGATCGCCGACAAGCCGGTCTATCTGGCGGTGCTCACGGCCATGTTCCTGCACGCGGGATGGCTGCACCTGCTGGGCAACATGCTCTATCTGTGGATCTTCGGCAACAACGTCGAGGACCGTTTCGGGCATCTCGGGTACTTACTGTTCTACGCAGCCGCCGGCATCATCGCGACCGTGGTCTTCGCCGTGCCCAACCTCGCCAGTCCCGCCACGCTGGTCGGCGCGTCCGGGGCCATCGCCGGCGTGCTCGGCTCCTACCTGGTGCTGTTTCCAGCGGCGAGGGTGACGGTCCTGGTGCCGTTCCTGTTCTTTCTCCCGCTGACGCTACCGGCGGTGATCGTGCTCGGCCTGTGGTTCGTGTTGCAGCTCGGAGAGGTGCGGGTGGCCTCCATGACCGGCGGCGGCGTCGCCTACCTGGCGCACGTGGCCGGTTTCGTGGCCGGCATGGCCCTGACCATCGTGGTCAGCCGGCGAGCCAAGCCGGTCAATCGGCGCGCTGGTTACGGTTGAGCCGATCCAGCACCCGGTCGAGCGCCGTCTCGTGCAGGGACGCCTTGGCTGGCTCGCGTGCCACGGCCAGCTCCAGCACCTCCGCGGCGCCGCCGGGGTCGCCGCCGTCCAGACGTTGGCGGCCCTGCTGATACAACGAATACACAAGGTCCGGCTCCGCGCTGTCGGACACCCGTTTCCTCCTGTCCTGCCGACATGTTTGCCCTACCGCTTCGCTACTTGAGGGCATTCTGTGCCCTACCGCTTCGCTACTTGAGGGCAATGCCACAGTAGGCTTCCTGGCCATCTAGCCCAGCATGGCCGCTGCGCGGCCAAGGCCGTCTGACCTGCGGCTGCTTCGACGTCGGATCGGAAACCTCAACCGTGGTGGACGCCGCGCCCTTTCGTGCCTTGCGCTACGACCCGGCTGTCGCCGGAGACCCGGCGACGACGTCCGCGCCCGCCTATGACGAGCTGGAGCGCTTCACCTACGCGCGCCACCTGCAGGCCAGCCCCTACACCGTCCTTGAGCTGCTCGCCCCCCGGGAGGAGTCGTTCTCGGCGGCAGGCGCAGCCTACGACCGCTGGCGACGAACCGGCGTCCTGATGACCGACGAGCGACCCGCGTACTACCGCTACGAGGAGCACGAGCTGCGCCATGGTGTGCCGGCGTTGCAGCGTGGTCTGCTGGCCGGGGTGCGGATCGCCGACCCGGATGTGCTGGCCCACGAGCGGGTCGATCCTGTTCGGGTGGCGCAACGGGTGCGCCGCCTCGCCGCCGTGCCTGCGGACCTGGCCCCCGTCTTCGCCGTGCACGTTGGGTCCTCGGCACTACGTGACCTGCTGGCCGAACCCATCGCCTCGCCGCCCGTTATCGCCTGCAGCGACGAGGCAGGCATCGACCACCGCGTCTGGGCCGTGCGCGAGCCCGACGATGTGGCGGCCATCACCGCCACGCTTGCCGGGCTGCGCGTGGTCATCGCCGATGGTCATCACCGCTGGGCCGCCGCCGCGGCGCGCGCTGGCCGGCCGCCGGGTGACCGCACCCTTGTCTACCTGGTGGACGCCTCGCTGCACGGGCCCCAGGTGCTGCCGGTGCATCGGCTCCTGCAGCACCTGCCCGCAGACACTGAGGACCGCCTGGCCGCCGACTTCGAATTGCTGCCAGTGGCGCCGCCGATGGTCGTCACCGCGCTGGCGCAGCAGACGGAGCTGGCATTCGGCCTGCGTCTCCCAGGCCAACGCGCGTTCGTGCTGGTCGCGCGCGACCAGGCTGACCTGCGGGCCCGACTGCCGGCGGAGCGTTCGGCGGCGTGGCGGAGCCTGGATACCGCGGTATTGGCTCATGCCGTGCTGCCGGTGGTGGGGGCGGGCGACCCGGCCTTCCGCAGCGACGCCTCGGAGGCGGCGCAGGAGATGGAAGTGGCCGGCACCGGCGGACTGTTCCTGCTCCGGCCCGTCTCAGCGACGACGGTGTACGCCTGCGCCGCCGCGGGAGAGCCCATGCCACCGAAGACCACGTGGTTTCGTCCCAAGCCGAGGGCCGGGCTGATCATGCGGTCACTAGACTCGTTGTGATGATCGCTGATCCCCAGGCACCGCCGGGCACCGCCGGCTGGCAACAGCTGCGCTCGTTCGACGGCACAGCCATCGCCTGGCGCAAAGATGGCTGCGAGACGCAGCGACTGCCGGTGGTGCTGTGCAATGGCATCGCCTGCAGCGACGAGTACTGGCAGCACATCGTGGCGCCACTGGCCGCGGCCCGGCGCGTCGTGCGCTGGGACTACCGCGCCCATGGGCGCAGCGGTGCGCCCGCCGACCCGCAACAGGTGACGGTCACCGCGGTGGCCAGAGATCTGGAGGCGGTGATGACGGCCGCGGGCATCCAGCAGGCGGTGCTCGTGGGCCATTCGTTCGGTGTGCAGGTCGCCTTGGAGGCAGCGCGCTTCCTCGGCGAGCGGGCTGCCGGCCTGGTCGTGATCGCCGGCGCGCCGGGCGCGCCGCTGCGGGCGGTCCCAGCGATGTTGGGCTTGCCGGTCGCGACCGCCCTTGGTGCTGCCGCGCCGTCGCTGTTCGGGGCGGCGTGGCAGCGCGCGTGTCGGTCGCCATCCGCCTACTGGATTGCCAGGACGCTGGGAGCCACCACCCGCAACGCGCCGCGGGAGGTGATGGACGCCTACTTCGCGCATGTCGCGCACCTGGACCCAGCGACCATGTTGCGCATGCTCGGTGCGATGCAGGCGCATTCCGCCGCGGACGTGCTGGACGGGTTGACGGTGCCAGTGCTGGCGATCGCCGGCGACGCTGACGCGCTCACCCCCGTCCGCACCATGCGCCAGATGGTTCTGCGCGCGCCCGACGCCGAGCTCGAGGTCGTCGCCGGTGGCAGCCACACCCTTCCGGCGGAGCAGCCCGCCGCCGTGCTGGCCGCCATCACGCCCTTCCTGGCCCGCGTCGATGCCGCCCTCGCGCCTGCGGACGTCTCGTGCGCAGTGACAGATCGGTAGCCACCGTGGCTGACGAGCCTCAGCGCATCGCTACCGCAGCCCGCAGCGTCTGGATGACGCCCGCACGGCTCTTTCAGCTGGTCGCCATCCTGGTCGCCGCCTACTGCGTCCTCGCCATCGTGCGCGCCTTGCGCGGCGTGCTCGTGATGCTGCTGGTGTCGCTGTTCCTGTCGTTCGCGGCAGAGCCGGCGGTGCAGTTCCTGGCCCGGCGCGGCGTGCGCCGTGGGCTCGCCACCGGCGTGGTATTTCTCGTCGGCCTGCTGGTGGCCGCGGGGATGGTCGTGGCCATGGTCCCGCTGTTCGTCCAGCAGGTCACCGACCTGATCAACAGCGTGCCGAGGTCGATCAACGATCTCAACGACATTCTCGACGGGCTGCCGTTGATCCCCTCCGTGGAGGTGACACCAGAGCTGGAGGTGGAGCTACGGAACCTGGCCCTGGAGTTCGGCGAGCGGGCGCGCACGGTCGCCCTTGGCGCGGCCGGCAACGTCGTCAGCCTCGGCGCCACGGCCTTTGGGGCACTGCTACAGATGCTGGCCGTCGGTCTGGTGACCTTCTACCTGGTCGCCGACGGACCGCGGCTGCGCCGCACGTTGGCACGGCCGCTGCCGCCAGAACGCCAGCGCGAGATGCTGGCGATCTGGGAGCTGGCCATCGCCAAGACCGGCGGGTACATCTACAGCCGCCTGCTGCTGGCCTTTGCCTGCGGCCTGGCGCACCTGCTGTTATTGCTGGTTCTTGGCGTCCCGTTCGCGCTGCCGCTGGCCCTGTGGGTCGGGGTGACCAGCGCGTTCGTTCCGGTGGTGGGGACCTACCTGGGCGGCGTGCTGCTGGTGCTCGTGGCACTGGTCAATAACCCCTTCAACGCCCTGTGGGTCGTCGCCTTCGTCGTGCTATACCAGCAGCTGGAGAACTACGCGCTGGCTCCGGCCATCCAGTCGCGGACCATGGACGTGCATCCCGCCGTCGCCTTCGTCGCAGTCCTGGTCGGCGGGACGCTGCTGGGCGGCGTCGGCGCCCTGCTGGCCCTGCCCGCCACGGCGATCATCCAGGCGCTGCTGTCCACCTACGTGCGACGGCACTCCCTGATCGACGAGCTACGTGACGTGGCCTTGCCTCCGGAGCCGACGCGGCGCCCGTCGCGCTCCGAGAAACAGCCCAAACAGATGCCGGCATGACCGGCGGCTGGGAACAGCTTCCGGACGGGATCCGGGCCATCGACACGATGACGGCAGGCGTGACCAAGGTCACCGCCGGCTACCTGCTCGACGCTGCACGACCCACACTCGTCGAATGCGGACCGGCGCTGTCCGTGCAGCACGTGATCGACGGGCTCCGAGACCTCGGCATGGACCCGGGCGATCTGGCCTACCTGGTGCTGTCGCACATCCACCTCGACCACGCGGGCGGCGCGGGTGACGTCGCGCGGGCCTTTCCCAGCGCCACGATCGTCGTCAGTGAGATCGGCGCCCGTCACCTCGTCGACCCCGAGCGGCTCAACAACAGCTCGCGGCGTGTGTACGGCGACCTGATGGACTCGGTGTACGGCGACTGCACACCCATCGCGCCCGAGCGCGTACGCGGCGTCGGCGACGGTGAGCGGCTCGACCTCGGCGGCGGCCGCCGACTGCTGCTGCTGCACACTCCCGGTCACGCCAAGCATCACATCGCCGCGTATGACGACGACTCGGGCGCGTTGTTCGTGGGGGATTCCGTCGGCGTGAAGCTGCCCGGCATGACGATGATCCGTCCGGCCACTCCCCCGCCCGACTTCGACTTGGTGCTGGCTCATCGGACCCTGGACCGTTACAAGGCATTGGCGCCGAAGGTGGTCTACCTGGCGCACTATGGCGCTGTCGACCCACCGCTGGAGGCGCTGAACGAAGCCGACGAGCGGCTGCGGCTGTGGGCCGGGACGGCCGAGGCGGCCTATGCCGAGCATGCCGAGCTCGACCACGTCACCGACACGCTGGCGCGCCGTTTCGCCGATGACATCGACAGCGCCAGTGAAGACCCCGACGTGGAGGCGCGAGTCACACTGCTGTCGGGCTACGCGTCCAACGCGATGGGCTTGATGCGCTACTTCGACCTGCGGGCTCAAGGCCGTACCGCGAACTGACAGCGCCCGCGTCATGAAGCGGCAGCGGCCGGACAGCGGGGCCGGGCAGGCGCAGGGCCGGGCAGGCGCAGCTGCTGGGGACCGTCGCCGGCGCTCAGTCGCGGTCGAGTGCGGCCAGGCGCTCGGCAACGTCCTCGAAGGTCCCGTCGACCGCGAGGATGGCCTCGAAGTAGTCGCGGGCTTGCTCCTCGTTGCCGATGCGCTGGCAGACGTCGGCGGCCACGTACCACAGCCGTGGATGCCACGCCTCGATCGAGGTGGGATCCAGCGACGCGCGGCCGAGCGTCTCCAACGCACCGCGCAGGTCGCCACGGTCCGCTCGATCTCCCGCCAGGACGATGAGTCCTTCCACCACCCGGTCCTGGGCGACCCCGGCGGCGATCATCTCCTCGACGTACTCGCCGACCTTGTCGGGGCGCCCGGCCGCCCGTGCGCAGTCGGCAAGCAGGTGATTCTGATCCTGCCGGCCTGACAGGCGGCGATAGGTCAGCAGTTCGGAGTGGGCCGCCGCATACTGCTCCTGCGAATAGCGCACCACCCCGAGTGCTTCGCGCACCACAGCGCTGCGGGGCGCCACATGCTTGGCCCACGCCAGCAACTCTCCCGCTCTTGCCAGATCACCTTCAGACAGCGCGTCGCTGGCCGCACCGTAGGCGCGCATCACATCGTCGAGCGCCGCGGGGGGTGAGCAGGCGCGCAGGTCCCGGTGGACGTCGCGCGGCAGGCGGGGGCGCTCCTCTGGCAAGCGTGGTCGCCGGGGTTGGCGAACGCGTTCCGGGCGGAACGGACGCGCCTCGCCTTCGCCTGGCTTGGCGCTCCTGCCCGGCTTCCCACCCAAGCGGCCGCCGCGCGGCGGCCTGCGATCGTCTCCTGCGTTCATCGACGTGGTCCTCCAACACGAAAGCCGCCCCGAAGGGCGGCTTTCGCAAGAAAAGGTCCGCGGCGACCTACTCTCCCACACAGTTGCCCGTGCAGTACCATCGGCGCTGGAGGGCTTAACTTCCGGGTTCGGAATGGGACCGGGTGTACCCCCTCCGCCATGACCGCGGAACAGTTG